>QNEY01000001.1 GCA_003645385.1 Gammaproteobacteria bacterium
CTTTAGTTTTGAAACGAAACGAAAACAACTCATTGAACGAAAGGTATCAAAACTTGTATCAAATCCCCAAAACACATCTGAAAACTTTTTTTGAAAAATAGAAAATAATTCATTGAACCTAAGGAGAATTAAAATGAACGCAACTATCAACAACATCAGCAGAAACACTGTCAGAAAAATGTTGGCAAAAGAACATCAACTTGAAATCATTATGAAAACAGAGGAAGAATACAGAAAATTTGATGCTTTCATTTCTGTCATGCACAGTCTTGATCTTGACACTTCAGAAGCACATGCAATCAATGCTGGCACACTTGATCAATATGCAGATGCAATCAAGAAAGCAACAAGTCCGAGTGTTTTTCTGCAAAGAGAAGTTGAATCATGCTTGCCAGCAAGTTGGCTTTATAGATTTGACAGTTTAGCTCAAAGACTATCAGGTGTTGAAAAAGAATCAATCACAGTAGATCAAAAATTAAAGTGTGCATTTTTCGAGGAGAAATAATTATGATACAGAAATTCGTTGACAAGTTTATGGAAAACAAAGATGTGATTCGTGAAAACTTTGCAAAGAAACATCCTGAAAATTATACAGGAATTGTCAAGTCAGTTGTTGAAATACTGAAAGATGACAGCTGGTATGAACAGCCAGATCACAGCAGGATTCATTTGATTGATGATGGTGATTATCAAGGCACATTTTTGTTTGTAATAGCAGCAGAAGGATATCAGCCATGTGTATATTGGTGTGTTCTTGTGTCATATGGATCTTGTAGTAGATGTGACACATTTGAAAGCATCAGGGAATATGGTGATGATAATCCAACAGAACAACAGCTGAATGATTATATGACCCTAGCACTTCACATTGTTCAAGGAATAAAAGAAATAAATAGTGATGATGAAAGCTGAAGGAGAATAATTATGGATATTCCAACTGACATTGATCTGACTGTTTTTTCAGATGAACTGAAACAAGAACTTGAATATCGGATTGACTGTTTTGATGTCAATGACATTGAAAGTGAAGGTGACGAATTTCTGTATGAAGTGATCACTGATCTTGAAGGATTTCTTGTTGAACAAAACATCATGTCAAAATGGAAAACAGAATTGCGGAAGTGGATGATTGCACGCAATGTATATATTGAAATCAGTGATGAAGAACTGAAAGATATGGTGATGCTTCCACGATCAGTCAAGAAATACGACTTTACATTGAACAAGACAAAATATATTTTCAATAAGCATTATCAAAACCCAGAAGAAAAGGAAGGATCTAAAATGTCAGAAGAAAATGAAAAGCAAATTGAAGCAAAAGATGAATTTGATTCTGTTGTGTGGAACATTTATATTACAGATCAAGAAGTGTCAGAATCAGTCACTGCTTTATGTGAAAAACTTTCACTTTCTCGGAACATAGTTGTCGGACGGATACTGAAACGATATGCACCAGCATTGCTGAATAATGATAAAGAATTAATGTCAATTATTATAAATGAAAAATAGGAGTCAAACTCATGGAACAGAAAATTTATGATTATGTCAATAAGAACATGAACCAAATAATTGATAAGTGGATAAGTCTGATTCAAGACAAGCATGGGCTGGCAGTCACAACTGCTTGTGAATTTTTTGGATGCTGTGAAGTTGCACTTGCTGATTATGTGTATGAATTTATGTCAGATGAAATTGATGAAGCAATTGAAATTGAAAAGCTGCAAGCAGAACAAGATGCAATTGAGCATCAAAAAGATATTGATATGCTGGACAGAGACTATGAAAACACTCGTGGACTATAACTAAAGGGATTGAACGATGCTACAAAAAGAAACACGCCCAACGGCTGATGAAGTGATTGAACATTATCGCAATATGCCAGAGTATCAAGAGACATTAAGGCAACATGAAACCTATCAAGTTTGCGGTGCCAGAGCAAGATATTCCGATGATGAAATGATTGAAATATTGAACAGTTCAGAAACACTTCTGGATGCCTCTGAAAAAAGTGGATTGTCACAGATTCATCTTTATCAAATGTCAAGAAAATTGCAAGCTGTTGATTATGAAATCAAGAAATTGAAATTTGTTACAAACGGAGAAAAGCAAAATGGATGAACACGTAAATGACTTCGCCACAAAATTGCATGAAGTAAATGTTGAAAAAAAGATATTAAGAATTGATCCTGAAACTAAGCTGAAACGAGCAAAAGAAGCAGTTGAAGATTATCGTGATTCAGTTGCATCAGGCTTCAACGATCTGATTAATAAAATCACTGAAGCATATGAAGGAATTATTGTGCAACTTCAAAATGACAACGATCAGCAGCTTGATCAGATTTATGATCTTCAGCAAGACATTGAGAAACTTAAAGAAGAAAGGAAATAATATGCCACGACCACGCCCTGCAAGCGAAAAGACAATATTCTGGCTTAAAAAGAATGTTCATGGAAGTTGGGTCAAATTTATTGAATTTTTGGAATGTCAAATCAATTCACCATTGGCTGGTACAAGAATCACAACGCAATGTCAAATGGATTTGCCAACTGTTTTGAGATTGAAAAAGCAAACGATTGTTCCAAGGAGTTCAAAAAATGACAAATGAAATCCATCCAAGCTCAGTTGCTAGAATATTGAAATGCGGCATGAGCAAAAACACGCCTGACACAATTATTGATTCGAGTTCGAAACCTGCAAGAATGGGTTCTGCAATGCACGAAGTTCTTGCACATATGATCAGCAACAATCTTGAAGCACGCCCTGATCTGAAACCGTATTTAAAAAAGTATGATCTGGCAGATGAAGATCAACTTGGATATTTGACATGGGCTGGCTTTGAAGCATGGAAAGAAATACGTGATGACATCAAAGTTCTTGGCATTGAAGCACAAGGAATTGTTCACATACAAGATGATTGGGCAGTGACAGGAACAACTGATCTATACGGTGAAACATTAACCGATGAACTCGTTGTCCTTGATTGGAAATCTTCACAAGCAGAATCCGACACGGAATCACAGTTGACAGCCTATGCCTTTTTGATCAGCAAAACTTTGAAAAAGAATTATGAAACAATTAAATTGATCACTGTTTGGGCAAGACTTCAAACAATCACCATTGTTGACATCACAGCTGCCGAACTTGAAAAGTTTGAAGATGATTTGATGGAGTCAATCGTGTCTGATCAGTATTCACCCGGTGATCATTGCTTGTATTGTTCACATCAATATGAATGTGAAGCAAAAAGTAAGATGTTGATTTCAGTTTCAAATGATCTTCAAATAAAAAGTGACAACTCAATTGCAAGCATCATTGATCTTGCAAAGCAATATCCAAAAGTGAAGATTCTTGAACAAGCAATCAAAGATTTCAAAGACATTGTGAAAGATCATCTGAAGAACAATGATCCAGTGCTGCTTGACGATGGGCAATATCTTGGATTATCAACACGGAAAACTGAAAAACTTGTATCAGACAAAGCATATGAAATGATTTGTGAAGAAATTGGAATTGAAGTGTCAGAATCATTCAACACTTTCAAAGATGCAATATCTTTGAACAAATCAAAAGCATTGAAAATTATTTCAGATCAAGCTCCACGTGGAGAAAAGAAAGAAGCAAAAGCAGCTTTCATTGAAAAGCTGAAAGAAGAAAAAGCAATGACTGTAAGTGAAACATTCCTATTTAATATCTCTGGAGGATAATCTTATGGGAAATAGATCGTATCCAGTAATAGGTCAAATGCAACCACAACGAAAATCAGGCAGGGTGTATTTTACAAAAAAACGCAAGTGCCAACTATGCGGTAAAATATCAGAAAAAGGAAAAAGTTTTATTATTGATATTCAAGTGAATTATTTTAGGGGCGATGATGAAGTATTTTTGATTTGCAGTAAATGTGCTAGCAAACAAAAAGATAAATTGCTCAGTGAATTATTTGAAAAAATATTAGGAGACAGCAAATGAACAACAAGATTGAAAAGCCAAAAGATGAAAACATGATTGTTGCTGTCAGTGATACATATGCAGCAATGATCAAGGGTGAAGTTGACATACAAATTGCAACAGCACACGCCTATCCACGCAGCATCACGAAGTTCAAAGAGCAAGTTCTTGCACTTGCAGGATTGGATGAAGAAACTGCACAAAGTTGTTTCTATGCTTTACCTCGTGCTGGCAAATTAATCAAAGGTGAGTCTGTCAGATTTGCAGAAATTGTTGCATCAAGCTATGGCAATTTACGTGTTCAATCAAGAGTCATTGGCATTGATGAAAAGTTTGTCACTTGTGAAGGAGTCTGTCACGATCTTGAAAACAACATTGCCGTTTCAGTTCAAGTGAAAAGACGGATCACAAAGAAGAACGGTCAACGGTATGATGATGACATGATAATGACATCTTCAAATGCTGGCTGTTCTATTGCTCTAAGAAATGCAGTTTTCAGAGTTGTGCCAAGAGCATTGATCAAAACTGTCATTGACAAAGTTGAAAAAACTGGCATGGGTGATGAACGAACCTTTGACATGAAAAAGATCGCCTGCTTTGAACACTTCAAAAAGATGGGAGTTTCAAAAGAAGAACTGTTCAGAGTGCTTGACAAAAAAGGTGAAGATGATGTTGACATTGAAGATTTGTCAACACTCCGTGGTTTGCTCAATGCAATTGATGAAGGCACAGCAACAATTGAAGCAACATTCAAACAGACTTCAAAAAGTGCAAATTTGAACGCTGGCAAGCATTCTACCAAAAAAGAGCCAAAACAGCCGAAAAACGAGTCCAAAACAGAAAGTGAGTCTGATACTAGCGAGAATAAGAAAGAATCGCCCACAAGCGAAGCCACGCAGCCTGACAAGCAACCAGAAGCACAGCAAGAAGAAACAAAGCCAGCTGAAGAAAAGCCAGCTGCAAATGTTGAAATGATGATCAATAAGTTTGGTGAACTCGGTATTGATAGTGATCAGCTTGCAGTTTACATCGGAAAGTCATTGAGTCAAATTGATGATGATGACCACTTGATATTGATTGAATATTATAAAGAAGTTGTGGCAAATCAAAAATAGAAAGGAAGTCAAATGACAGAAGAAACGAAAGAACTTGTATTGTTCAACGCTGATGAAATCAGTCCGCAATTATTGTTTGAAGGTGAAACACTTGGCAATATGCTTGAAGATATTGCAGTCCAAGCTCGGTCAGTTATTCGTGACATATCAACTCCAGCTGGCAGAAAGAACATTGCTTCACTTGCTGCAAAGATTGCAAGAACAAAAACAACGATTGATGGCTTTGGAAAAGCTCTTGTGTCAGATTGGAAAACAAAGTCAAAAGCTGTGGATATTGAACGCAAACAAGCAAGAGAATTTTTGGATGCTTTGAAGGTTGAAATTCGTGACCCCTTGACTGAATATGAGAATAAAGAAAAGCAACGTATTAGTGACCATGAATTTTATATTTCAACAATACAAGGTGCTTGTGAAAGCACAGATGGACTTTCAGTTGAAAAACTTGAAAAACGGATAATTCTTGCTGACAAAGCCTATGATCGTAAATGGGAAGAGTTTTCAAAAAGAGCAAATGAAATAAAAGATGCTGCTGTTCTGAAGTTGAACAATCTTATTAATATTCAGAAAAAACGTGATGCTGAAAAAGCAGAACTTCAACGCTTGCAGAAAGCAGAAAAGGAACGCCTGCAAAAAGAACGTGATGAAAAACTAAAGCAAGAAGCATCTGACAAAGCACAGGCTGAAGCAGAAAAGAAAGCTGAAGTTGAACGTCAAAAACTGCAAGATGAAAAAGATGAAGCAGATCGCAAATTGAAGCAAGCTGCCATTGATGCTGAAAAAGCAGAAATGAAAGCGGAAATGGAAAAGCAAGAAGCAATTGAAGCCGAACGTGAAAGAGTTGCAAAAGAAAATGCTGCAAAAGAAAAAGCAGAATTGAAACATGCAAACAACAAACGCAACATTGAAAAAGTCAGACGTGAAGTCAATGAGGATTTGGCAAAATTCCTGATCGAGTGCTTAAAATTAGATGGAAAGGTGCTGTCAAGTATTAATCTTGACGTTCTGTCTTTGCAGCTAGTGGATTTTATTGACGCTGGCAATGTCCGTCATTTGGAAATTAATTATACAAATTGAATAAGGAAAATTTTATGAACTCATGCAATTTCACAGGAAGATTGACAAACGATCCAGATCCTAAATTCACTGGCGGTGGCACGGAAGTTTCAAACTTCTGTGTTGCCGTTGATATGGGCAAAGACAAGCAAGGCGAAAAACAAACTGAATTTGTCAACATGACAGCCTATGGCAAAGTTGCTGAAACTATCAACAAGTGGATGTCAAAGGGATCTGAAATTGCTGTCACTGGAAAATTCAGAACTGACAGATGGGAAGATAAAGAGTCAGGTTCAAAAAGAAGCAAATGCTATATCGTGGTGGATTATTTTAATTTCATTGGCAGTAAACCAAAAACAGGATCGAATGAAAATTATAAACCACCGGGAACTCCACAATCACCAGCAAAAGAATATGATGAAGATGACAGTCAAGCAATACCTTTTTGATCTTTACAAATCTATATTTTGTAGTATAATGGTTATGTTGACTCTGCAAACTCAATAACTATTAATATTCCTAACTTGGGCATTCTAGCCACCTTGCAGGGTCAATCTAGGATGCTCTTGTTTGGGAATATACGGAGAATCACATGAAAAAATGTAGAACTTGCGGTAAAAAATTGCCTTTGTCAGAATATTACAAACATTCTGAAATGTTAGATGGACACTTAAACATCTGCAAAGAATGCACAAAGAATAGAATCACAAAACATCGTGAAAACAATATTGATCGCATTCGTGAATATGATAGAAAAAGAGGATTGCTAGAACATCGAAAGTCTGCAAATAGAAAACGCTCTGTAAATTACAATAAACTAGAAACAACAAGGGCAAGACATAGAAAGTGTATAGCAAGAAATAAAGACAAGATGGCAATGTCAGCAATATCTTACAGGAAAAAATATCCAGAAAAATACATTGCTAAAATAAAAACTGGCAACGCTATGAGAAATGGCAAATTAATAAAGCAGCCGTGTGTTAAATGTGGATCTACTGAAAATATAAATGCTCACCATGAAGATTACAGCAAGCCGTTAGAAATTATCTGGTTATGCAGATTTCATCATGGAGAACGTCACAGAGAAATCAATGAACAAAAACGAAATAAATTAAAAAAAGTAAAATGAAACAAAGGAGTATAAAAGTGGCAAAAAGATTCACAGAAAAAAACAAATGGCATGACACTTGGTATCGTGAACTGTCACCGAATGCAAAAAATGTGTATGAATATATGTGTGATAATTGCACGATTGCTGGACTGTTTGAAATTGATCACTGGCTGATGGGAATGTTAATCGGCTTCTCTGAAGATGATGCAAAGAAAGCATTTCAAGAATGTTTGAAAGATAAAAAGGAGGGATCCATTAAAGTTGAGGTTGTCAAGGGCAAAGCATTTCTTTGGAACTATGTCAGACAGCAGCAACCGAAAGGATTGTATGACAGCAACAAAGCACACAAGGGATTAATTCGTGAGCTTGAAACATTGTCATCAAAATTTGAAGGTGCAAAACTTGCACTTGAATGGGGATATAAGGAATCAAGCAAAGATCCAAAAGATGACAGCTTGAAAAGCAAAGTCGGATACACAAAAGACTTTGAAAGGTTCTGGCTGGCATACCCACAACGCATTGGGTCAAACCCTAAGAAGCCTGCCTATGACAAGTTCAAGCAGATCATCAAGAAAGGTGAAGCAACAGCTGATGACATGATCACTGGTGCAAAACATTATGCTGATCACATGCACAAAATTGATCGTGTTAATACTGAATTTATAAAGATGGCAAAAACATTCCTGAACCAACGGGAATTTAATGATTACAAAGATCAAGTGCATCAGCCAGCAAAGATCTTGAGGAAAGAAGAAACTGGCGGCATTTCTCAATTCGGTGATAACTAATGAAAGCAAGCAAAACACCGCCACAAAATCTTGAAGCAGAAGCATCTGTGCTTGGCTCAATGTTATTGTTACCAGAACAGATCCCACTGATTGTTGGTAAGCTGGATCAGAACGATTTTTATATGACACAGAATGCTTTGGTATATTCTGCCATGCTTCACTTGATTGACAAGAACATCAAGATTGATCTTGTCACATTGAAAGAAAGACTTGTTTCATGCAATGAACTTGATGAAGCAGGTGGAATAAAACGCTTGATTGAACTTGAAGAAATTGTGCCACATGCACAGAACTTGAAAGAGTATGTGGATATTGTTCACAACTATTCAATCAGAAGGAAAATGTTGTATGCTGCACAGATTACAACCGATCTTGCATATGACGGATCAATACCACTTGATGACGTTGTTGATTCTGCACAAAGAGAAATTGAAGCAGTTGCAACAAGATTTGATATGATCAATCGTGGTTCTGGCATTGACAGCAAAGATCATCTGATGGAAGAAATCTATACTGAAATAAAATCAGATAGCACATTAGACAGATCGACCGGATATATTGGCATTGACTACTCGCTCGGTGGAATTAAATCATCTGATATGATAGTGCTGGCTGGTAGACCAAGTTCGGGCAAAGCACAGCCCTTGGATGCAAAAGTATTGACACCTAATGGATTTGTATTAATGGGAAGTTTGAAACTGAATGATTATGTTTTAACACCAGATGGCAGCAAGTCTAAAGTAATTGGCATTTATGAACAGGGAGTTAAATCAGTTTATGAATTGCAATTTTCTGATGATTCAAAATCTCAATGCACAGAAGATCATTTGTGGTTGACAACAACACGCAATGAACGCAGATCAAGATTAAGAAAAGATGGAAAAGTTAGAACGCTCAAGGAAATTAAAAACACATTAATTAGACAAGATGGGCAAGCTGGAAACCATCAAATACCGTGGACAAAACCTGTGGAGTTCAAATCGCAAAAAGAAATACTGCCAATAGAACCATATCTATTGGGAATGTTTTTAGGTGATGGCAGATATGATAGAACAGTCAAAATATGGAATGAAGAAAAAGATTTGCAAGATAAAATAATTAGCAAATTACATATTGATGATACTGCAACAATAACAGAACCAAATATAATCAGGATTGAAAGAAAAAAACGAAATAATCAGAAATCTGAATTTGCTAAAAGTTTAGATGAATTAGGATTAAGCATTCCGGGGTCTGCCTATAAATTTATACCGTCAATCTATTTATACGCTTCCCCGTTTGACAGATTGGAATTGTTAAGAGGATTAGTTGATTCTGATGGATATGTTAATAACGGTGCTTTAGTTGAATATTCTACTATTTCAGAAATGCTGAAAGATGATATTAGTTTTTTGATTCGATCTTTAGGTGGAAAAGTTACAGTAACAGAGAAACCAAAACCACGCTATACCTATAAGGGAGATATGAAAATAGGTAAATTGGCATATCGCATTTTCTTTTCATTTCAAAATAATACAGTTCCAGTTTCATCAAAAAAACATTTATCAAGATGGAAAGGACTTAAACGTATAGCAGGTCACGCAATTAAATCTGTAAGATACATTGGCAAGAAAATATGCAGATGTATTCAAATAGAAGATCATAGAGGATTGTATTTGACAGATGATTTTATCCCAACACACAACACAACGCTTGCATTGAACATTGCAAACAATATGGCAATTGCAAAGCACCGTGTGGTGATCTTCACGCTTGAAACTTCAAAGTCAGAAATATACAAAACATTTCTATCTATGAACGGTGGTGCTTTTAGATTCAAATTCAATCCATTCTGGAAAGATAAGTGGAACAGTCTTAATTCAGAATACACAAACAAAGCCCATGAGTTTTGCAAAAATCTTGATGTTCAAATTCGTGATGAAAAAGAGCTGTATAGGAATCCCAGAAAGATCAGAAATTATTTATTGCAGCAAGACAGAAAAAGAAAGATCGGTCTCGTCATCATTGACCAGTTTACGTTGATGAATCACGACCATAATCAGAACCGCAAAGACTTGAACATGGAAATGTCAAGCAACATTATCCAGAACATGTGCAAAGACTTAGAAATCCCAGTAATACTTTTGCATCAATTAAATAGATCGGTTGAAAAAGATGTCCGGTATCCAAACATGTCTGATCTCCGTGAATGTGGAGCATTGGAACAAGATGCAGATGCAATCATCTTTCTGTCAAAAGTAATTAAAGCAAATGAGTCAGGTGGCAGAATGTTTGACGAAAAAGGTAAAGATCGAATTTGCTCAATTGCGAAATCAAAACTCGGTGCTGTTGAAAGTTATTCAATGCAATTGGCAACAGACACAATGACATTCATTGCAGACAACGAGCAAGAAGAAATGATCAAATTGAAAATGGAAGAAATGAAAGGCACTCTTTCAAAATGGGAATAATGAAAGGTTAAATCATGGAACAAAAACAAATTGATTTCAACGCAAATAAGCACCCACTTGTCATTGTCGATCCGATCAATCAAAAAGGTCAAGATCATAAGCAGATGACAAAAGACTTTATTGAATTTCACAATGCAAATAAAGCTGTTTATTCGATTTTCAAAAAGATTGCTCAAGAAATGTTTGACAAAGGCTTTGAAAGATTTTCGATGATCTCAGTGACCGAAAGATTCCGCTGGGAGTATGTAGAACAAACGACTGATAAGAACTTCAAGATCAATGACAAACACGGTTCATTTTATGCGAGATTACTTGCTTGCGATATGCCAGAACTTCGTAGCTGGTTCAAGTTCAAACGCTGCAAAGCTGATAATGATTTGTTTTATGAATTTCTGAAACATGAAACTGGTGTGATTGATCCCGTTGCAATATTTATTTCAAACAATGAAAGTGAGAAACAATGTCAAATCAAAGATACACTATAAAATGCTCTGTCTGTGAACGATCAATGTATATGTCAATTGAAGAACCAGTTGGCAAAGAAGTTTGCTGTCACTGCATGACACCAGAAGAAATATTTGAACTGAAAAAAGAACATGAAAAGATGATAAAAATTGGAAGTATCATGCTGGACTTTTTGAATCATGGTGAAGGATATATTACTGATAAATATTGTCCAGATGGATTGCTTCAATCGTTCACAGAAGAAACACAGAAACAGGCAAAGGAATTATTTGGAGATAAAATATGTCGGAACGCTTACTTGCAATAGACTTTGGCAGAACATTCGGATGGTGCTACGATCCATATGTCAAGGGCATGAGCGGAAGCATCTATCTTGAAAGTGACAATGAGGGACATCGTTATTTGCAATTCCATAGATGGCTACAAATGCAATTCAATCAAGGGCTTAATCATGTCTCATATGAAAGACCTATCGGATACCATCAGCCGATAACCATCAAGCCGTTTGCATTTTATGAATGCACAGTTTTAATGATGTGTGCATGTTACAATGTATCATTTTCATGCACATATCCATCAACCTTGAAAGCATATACTACCGGCTCTGGAAAAGCTGATAAGAAAGATATGATTAAAACAATTCAACGTATCATACCAGACTTAGAATTAATGGATGACAATCATTGTGACGCAGTTGCTATCTGGCTATGGGGCAACGACAACGAAGCTCAAGCCGATGAAGTTAAACGAATCAAAGACCTGAAAGAGAAAAAGGCGGCTGATCGCAATAAAAAATCCGCTGAAAAGAAAGCAGCAAAAAATCAAAAGAAACTTTTTTAATTTAACATTAACTGGAGGATTTTAAGAATGAACACAAAAGAACAGCAGCAGTATTTGATTGAAGATGAAATGCGGAAGGCACTTGATGTCTGGACCGAAGCCAGCAATGCCGTCAAGACTCTTGAAGAAAGTCACAAGCAAGCAATCAAAGAATTGAAAGATGAACAGAAAGGCGAAATGCAGAACAAGAATGAAGATTATGACAGCTCATTATCTGGCATCAAAAAGATTATGAGAAAGCACGATCTGGAAATTCAAATCGTCACCATGAAAAATGGCACTGTCAAAGAAATCAGATTTGATAAAAGAATCACAATCACCGATGTTGACAGTGATGCTGCACAGACTTTGCCCGGCATGAAAGAAGATGACGAATAAATAAAAATGCTGGATGGGTGTTGATAATCACCCCCATTTGTAAGCAGGTGGGGTCTGCCGAATATAAAGAATAAGTCAGAGACACCTATCCAGCTAACTTTGAAAGGTTAAAATGGCTATAAATGTTTTATCATTATTTGACGGCATGAGTTGCGGACAAATCGCATTGAATCGAACCGGAATTGAATACGATAATTACTTTGCTTCCGAAATAGATAAATATGCGATTAAAGTTACTCGAGCCAACTATCCAGATACTATTCAGTTGGGAGATATCAGGCATGTTGAAGCTGTTGATTTACCTAAGATTGATTTGTTAATAGGTGGTTCTCCGTGTCAGGGGTTTAGTTTTTCTGGCAAGCAATTAAACTTTGATGATCCTAGAAGCGCATTATTTTTTGAGTTCGTCCGATTGCTGAAAGAATGCAAGCCTAAATATTTCCTCCTTGAAAACGTGATAATGTCTCAAGAAAGTAACGATGTGATTAGCTGTACGTTAGGTGAGATGTTCCCAAATTGCGTGAGCCAAAAACAACTTTTCCAAGCCGGTAGACTTGAGCCTATTTGTATCAATTCCGCTTTAGTATCGGCTCAAAACAGGAAACGATTATATTGGACAAACATCCCAGGGCTTACGCAGCCAAAAGACAAAGGAATCATTTTAGAGGATGTATTGGAAGATTGCTCCAATTCAGTATATCAACGAGGCAGAGGCAATAACAAGGGCGGCATTAAAAGCAATAAAAGCCCTTCTATAACATCTAGTCGGTGGGAAGAAAATGTAAAGGTTCCTGTTATTAAAATTAACAATGAACTGATATATAAGCCTCATAAGTCTCAATGTTTAGTGGCTAATTATTATAAAGGTAGTGATAATCACGGAATGAGAACCGGCTGTATCGAAGTTGGTCATGCCGAAATAAACGGAAATGACATACTGAAAAGAGTATATTCACCTAAAGGCAAATCTCCCACATTGACAGCTATTTGCGGAGGTAATCAAGAAAATAAGATAGCAATAGATCATAAAAGGTGGAGAAAATTAACTCCGGTAGAATGTGAAAAATTGCAAACTGTCCCGGACAATTACACAAACCACGTAAGCCCTACGCAACGATATAAAATGTTAGGCAATGGATGGACTGTTGATGTGATAGTCCACATTATAAAAAGTATGAAAGATTGCCCAGAGTAAAGGAAAAATGAATGACCAACAGTCTAAGTGAAACACAAAAAGCCTTGTGCATATCTCATTTGAAAAAACTTATTGAAGATATTGAAAATGGCGACCAGGAGCTTGTTGAAGTTGTTGTCAAAAATTCTGGACTTGTAAAACAAGTTGATTTCGTAATGGAAAAAGATGAATGGGTTGATGATTTTGAAAACTCATTGAATTGCAATAAAGCAAATTAGGAAAATAAAATGAAAAATAAGAAAGCAACTGGAACAAAAGAATACCCAATATTATTTAACGCTGAAATGGTGAAAGCCATATTGGATGGTCGAAAAACTGTTACGAGGCGACCGATTAAACCGCAGCCAATGCAAAATTACGGACCAAGTGGAGAGCCAAATGGTCTTAGGTTCAAAGATATTATGGACAGTCTGCCATGTGATTTGATTGAATATTGCCCATACGGTCAAGTCGGTGATTTACTCTGGGTTAGGGAAAATTGTTATATTGCGCCGCCATTATTTGGCGATAAAGTGGATGAAAATTGCGTTGATTATAAAGGACAGGGTAGGGTTGTTGGATACTCTGCAAGTATGGACTCTGAGTCTGTCCGTTGTGCTAATGATTATGGCGTAAAGCAAACTCCATCTATTCACATGTTCCGTTGGGCATCCAGAATAACTCTCAGAATAAAATCTGTCAAAGTAGAACAGATACAAGATATTTGGCAGTATAAAGATGGTGGAAAAACAGAAGGTATCGCAGAGAATGGACAATTTTACTATGACTATATTAGAAAAGAATATTGCCGAACATGTAGTGTGAGTGGTTTACAATCGTTATGGGATACCATTTATAAGAAACAGGGTTTAGGTTTTGATGAAAACCCGTGGATATGGCTGATCGAATTTGAAGTAATTAAATCTGGAATGGATAAGTAATGACCGAAATTAAATGGACTGCTGAAAAAGTTGCTGGATTATTACGTGAGAAATATAGCCACCCAAAATGGTCAACATTTTCTGAATTGCGTAACAGCACAGGATATGGTATGCGACAAAGATATTTTGATTTCTTTGCTATTAACACATGGCCTTCAGAACACATTAAAGTCTGCTATGAAATAAAAGTATCCCGTAGTGATTTCTTGCATGAGTTGGATAATCCAAAAAAACGTAAAGATGGGATGAATCTTTCAAATGAATTTTGGTTCATTGCTCCGAAAGGTTGCATCAAAGAAAGTGAAGTGCCTGAAGGTTGTGGCTATATGATGGCAACTGATGGTGGAATGTTGAAAAGAATTATGGCAGCAAGATACAGTGAAACACAACCGATTGACGATGTGTTTTTATGCTCTGTTTTGCGTGCTGCTGACAATTATGAATATTCAAATGCCAAAATATTTAAGTATGCTGGCAAAGATTTAACTGAAAAAGAGTTGCTGAAAATAGTTAAATCAACATTTGCGAAATGGCAAGAATATGAAATTGAAGATAAAGTCAGAGAAAGAATCAAAGATATTAGAAAAGAGTATAACGATAAACAATTGTCATTGAAAGAAGATGAACGATATATTGCTATTGGTAAAGAAATATCTCAGCTTCTTGACACTGACACTTATTATGGTTACAGCAAAATGATAAAAGAATTTTTTGATAATTTTGGTGCTGACAAAATAGAAAGTGCTATTGCTCATTTACAATATGCAAAAGATATAGTTGATAAATTCAAAATATTAAAAGGAGATAATTAAATGGAAGAAATTAAACTTGAAGGAAAAGCAAAAGAAGCTGAAGAACAGACAAAGAAATCAATGGCAGAAACACAAGAAGTCAATGACAATCTGAAAGTGATTGCAGCAAAATCTGCCAGCCCGAAAGCAAACATAAAAGAAATCAAAGCAGAAATGACCAAAGAGTATTTCAAAGTATTTGCAGTTGGTGACGGCTACGATTTCAAAGGCAGAAAATTCAGATTGAAGCACATTGACAAGAATCACAATCACTTGATTTTTGAATCAGTCGATCTGCCAAAAACTCGATAGGAAAATTATATGAAAACTGAACAATTAATATATCTGGCAAGTCCATACACAGATGATTCTGCAAAGATAGTCAATGAACGATATGAAGCAACATGCAAGATCACAGCTTTATTGTTGAGTCAAGGATTATATGTTTACAGTCCGATTGTGCATGGTCATTGCTTGATAGGTTATGGACTTGAAACGGATTGGGAAAATTGGAAGCATTTTGACAAACTGATGATAGATAAATCTGATATTATCTACGTGTTGATGATTGACGGTTGGAATGAGTCAATTGGTGTCAACGCTGAAATTAGATATGCGATTGACTTAGGCATGGATGTTAAATACTTAGATGTCAACGGAGAAATTCAATGATTAAACCAAACGGAAATATTGAGCATATGAATTATCATCAATTTATTAAAACCAAAGAGCGTAACATTCAACCTAGTGGATTTTCAGATGATGTATCTGGATATGGATTATTTGATTTTCAGGAGCATTTAACTTCGTGGGCATTGGAGCAAGGTAAGTCTGCGATATTTGCAGATTGCGGATTAGGCAAAACACCGATGCAACTTGTATGGGCTGATCGTATAGCTAGAAAATTTGGAAAAGTCTTGATCGTATCACCATTAGCAGTATCAGACCAGACAGTAAGAGAGGCTAAGAAGTTTGGCATTGACGGAGTTAAAAGATCGAAAAATGGAGACACTTACAGAATCACAGTTACTAATTACGAGAGATTGCATTATTTTTCACCAGATGAATTTTCAGGGATTGTATGCGATGAATCATCAATCTTGAAAAACTATGCAGGCAAGACTCGTCAAGCGATAACAGATTTTATGCAGAAAATACCATACAGATTACTATGCACAGCAACTCCAGCACCTAATGATTATATGGAGCTTGGCACTTCATGCGAGGCGTTATCTATCATGCGTAGAGTTGAAATGTTAGCAATGTATTTTATACATAATAGCGGCAGCACTCAAGCATGGGATTTGAAAGGTCATGCAGCGGATGTGTTTTGGCGGTTCATGGCTTTATGGTCTAGGGCGATGCGTAAGCCAAGCGATCTAGGATTTGATGATGGTGATTTTATTCTGCCAGAACTTAAGCATAATCTTATCACAGTTAAAAGTAAGCCTCTACATGGCGATTTGTTTCCGGTGGAAGCATTGACTCTAAACGATCAAAGGGCTGAACGTAGAAGCACTCTTGATGACAGGTGTAAGGCTGTAGCTGATATTGCTAATAGTAATGACGATTCTTTTTTGGCATGGTGTTCTTTGAATGCAGAATCCGATTGTTTGACAAAATATATAAATGGTGCCGTATCAGTTAGTGGGTCTGATTCAGACGATGAAAAAGAACGTAAGATGATGGAATTTTCAGATGGCACTATCAGATGTCTTGTCACAAAACCAAAAATCTCTGGATTCGGTTTAAATTGGCAACATTGTAATCAGATGAGTTTCTTCCCATCTCACTCGCATGAGCAATATTATCAAGCCGTTCGTAGATGTTGGCGGTTTGGACAGGAAAACGATGTAACAGTTAATATTGTTACTTCCGAAGGTGAGATAGCAGTTCTTGAAAACATGCGAAGAAAAGAAGTAGCAGCCAATGCAATGTTTGATTCGATAATTAAACATATGACAAACGCTATTAAAAATATTGATAACACTTACAAACCAAATAGAAAAATGGAGATACCGGCATGGCTAAATGTATGAACCAAGTAATTACAGATCAATATTCGTGTTATCATGGAGATTGTGTAGAATTAATTAAAAACATACCTGATGATTGCATTGGATTATCTGTGTTTTCTCCACCATTTGCAGAGCTATATGCTTATAGTGATAGTCCGAGAGACATGGGGAACAGTAAAAGTTATGATGAGTTCTTCCAGCAATTTTCATATCTCATTTCAGAGTTAAATCGAGTTACGATGCCTGGCAGGATAGTTGCAGTTCATTGCATAGATATTCCGGCTATGAAAGAGCGAGACGGATATATTGGTCTAAAGGATTTTCCAGGTGACATAATTAGAGCTTTTCAGAAATGCGGATTTATTTATCACTCAAGACATGCGATATGGAAAGACCCGTTGACAGAAGCGACTAGAACAAAGGCACTTGGACTGATGCACAAGCAGCTATGCAAAGATTCTGCTATGTGCAGATCAGGATTGCCTGATTACGTGTTGGCATTTCGTAAAAAAGGTGACAATGCCATTCCTATTGAAAAGCAGCATGGATTCACAGAATATCATGGCTCAAACATAATCACAGGCGAAGGTGTTAAACGAAGTCATAATATTTGGCGGTCTTATGCTAGTCCTGTGTGGATGGATATCCGCCAATCTAATACTTTGAACAAGAAAAATGCTAGAATTGAAAAAGACCAGAAACACATATGCCCATTGCAGCTAGATGTCATTGAGCGAGTTGTGTCTTTATGGTCAGTTGAAGGTGACATCGTATTGACTCCATTTGGTGGCATTGGTTCAGAATCTTATGTCGCCATAAAGAACAATCGCAGGTCAATTTTATTTGAACTTAAAGAATCCTATTATGAGCAGGCGGTTATCAATTGTAATAACGCTGCAAATATTAAATATTCAGAAACCAATGATATGTTTTTATAGAAGTTATATAAAAGGAAACATAATGCTTAAAGAAAAATATTGTGACAGGTGCAAGAAGTTAAGAATGTTCCATGAAAAATATGGATGCTTGAAATGTGGAATAATACAACCTTGCAGAAATTGCAAAGAAGATTTCAGAAGCATCCAAGGGCAATTGACTTGTCAGAACTGCAAAGATGGAAACAAAAGAAAACATGGTAATGTCAGAAGAATGAAAATGACCAACTTCAGACGGGAAACTTATTAGGGGAATTAATTATGGCAATATCTGGGATCGAAGGGCTTCCGACCAGACCACATCCGATTGTCAGCAGAGTCACACAAAAACCTGCTGAACCCAAAAGAGCATCACTTGAACAAACGATCAAAGGTGGACCAAGACACAATCCACCAATGCCAACAGTCGGCAGCCTTGAAAAGTGTATCGGACAATCAATTGACATTCTAGCTTGAAAGGAAATAAAATGGGTGATGAACATTTGATCATGGCAATCAACAATTTGACAAAAGCAGTTTGTGAATTTGCTGAACTTTACAGATCAGTCCACACTGTGCCAGAAGATGATCCTGATGCTCCGTCATGTTTAATTTGCAATGACACAGGAATATACATGGCTAAAATTGGTGAAACAAATTACCAAAAGAAATGTCATAACTGCAACAAATAGAAAGAAGATTATGATTGACACATTCAGAATCAAGCAGCAATTAATAGGCGGACCGCTTGATGGATCTGAAGTCAATGTTGCTGATTACAAAATACTTGCAATCCCGATGGTGACACAATTGAAAAATGGATCGATGCACTTCACATATTGCTTGTATGAAAAGAAAGATGGTGCTTTGCATTATATCGAAACTATGAAAGGGAAGTAATGACTATACCAGAAGATGAAATCCCACAATTTCAATGGGATGAAATGGAAATGAGATTGGCAGAATCAAAAGAAGAAAATGATCTGCTGAAAGTTGAAAATGCAAACTTGAGAAAGCAACTTAAAATTGCAATTGAAGAAAACAAATCACTGAAAGGGAAGTAATTATGGCAAAGAAAACAAAAGCTGATCTGCTTCATCAAATTGTTAATCTTGAAAAAGAACGCAGCAAATCAAAAAAGAATTGGGATAACTTAAACGATCTGTCTAACAGGCAAGAAAAGAAAATTGCAGAACTTGAAAATAAACTTGAAAAATCAGCCATTGAATTTATCGACAAAGAAAAAGAATTGTTAAATGAGAAAAGGCTTAGTAAATATTGGACAAATGAATACAATAAAGTCAGATTTGACCATGCTGATTTGTTCAAAAAGAATGAAGCACTTGCAGAAAAACTTGCAAAAGCATATCAATTCAAAATGAAATACGAAGTAATAAAGGAAGTCCATCTGTCAATAATGACTGGTCTTGTAAAGTCATCTTCATAACAACAATTGGGTGCAGCTGTCAACGTGATCACCGGAGGGTAAAAATCACATTTTCAACTGACACCCAATTTTCTTTAATCTGCAATATCCTCAATTTCATCATTCAAAGCAAACTGATCAACGGGAGAATTTGGATCAACTGGTGCTGCTGGAATTGTTAAGTCAGCACGAGTTCCTTTGGTCAGATCAGCAGCAACTGCTTGGACTGTCACATACAAAGTGTTAGTGTCTTGCGGAATCAATTTGTTGTATTGCCTTGGTGTGTCTGGAATCAAAACATAATCTGGATCGCCAGTGATCACGGGAGTTCCTGAAGTGTCATACCAAATATAAAATCTCCAAGGATCAGTATCACCAAACGCTTTTTTCCAAGTGAAAAAGAATCTTGCATATGTTGACAGATAAGCATAAGTCAAATTAATCAGATCAGGTGGAGCTGTCGGTTCCGCTGCACCTGATGATATTTCAACTCTGAATTTATTGAATGCAATTTCATCTTTCCACAGATAACCCTGCAAGACAAATTCAATGTCATATTCACCATCTGCAAGCGTGATATTTGTAAGCTGCAAATCATCACGCAATGCAAAGCCCAGATATGTTCTGACAAGTGAAGTTGTGTCTGTTGCATAGATGTGATAGCCAGATTCATAATAATGCTTTCTTGACGCCCTCAGAACGCTTTTGACAGTTGCCAGTATAGCGTGTGAAGAACGAAAAACTGATTTCTGTGTTGTATGATAAGCATGAGCAGCACGAAGCACGCTGGACACTTTCTGAATAATGCTATGTTCTGGCTTCAATACTGACTTAACCCTTGTTATATCACTATGTTCTGTTGATAGAATTGACTTAATATGAGTTATAACAGAGTGTTCAGCATGAAGGATTGATTTCCCCCAGCCTCGTGTTTCAGCTTCAATCAGATGTGCAGTTGACAGAACACTTCTAGGCTGCTTGTCATAAGCTCTGGTTGCTCGTAGGATTGACGTTGACCGTTCTGTTGGTATATCGAGTAGCCCAAGCGGAACAAACGCTTTATCAGCTGTTTTTATGCGATTAAACAAACCCAGTGGAAGTGTGTCAGTCATTATGCAACCTCAGCAAGTGGATCAATGTAAAGATAGCCAGCATTGTCTTGTTTGTTCAATGTGATTCTTAAAGGTGCAAGACAATCTTGTCCGACTGTGATCGTCATAGTCAGCTTGAATCCTGTCAGTCCAGAATCACCTGTCCAGACAGAAGCATCAGCTGTTAATGCAGCACCGTCAGGATCACGAGTTGTTTCTTGCTCACGGTTCACATCACCGCCATTATTTAGATAATCAAGTTCAAAGAAAAGTTCATCTTGTGTCGGATCTGCTGTATAAGATTTCATTGCACCATAAACGGTGATCGTATTGCTGCCAGCTTTCAATGGCAAGATGACAGTTTCCATTCCTTGTGTTCCAATTTCAAGCAGCGGTTCAATCAATGGTGCTGTTGCAACATCATTCAGCATTTTGATTGATCCAGAATGTCCACCAGTTCTTGAAACACCTGTCTGCAATTCTGCTTCACCTCTTGACTGCCAAGTTTTCCAAGCACCTTTGACACCGTTATGATCTGAACTGAAAATGCCTTGATGATCGTCACCAGAAACAGAAGTTGCAGAAGCAAAAACTGCATTCCTTAAAACAATTCGTGTGTTTTTATCTGTGACAATATCAGCAACGGTATTGCCAGCAGAGAATGAAACATTTTGTGCATAGACATAAGGCAAATAATCCGTCAACACTTCAATGCCAGCATTCAATCCTGAAACTGTTTGGTTGATTCGTTTGAATGTGCAAATTCCAATTGTTGCATTTGCAGCAATTTTGAATCCACCACCAGCAGAGCAATCCATATTTATAACTGCACGCAAATGGGTATCCACATAGAATGCAAAGTTGTCAGTTGAAACTGCTTCACAATCAATCAGTGAAGCATCGCTCGGAGTTGTTGCAGCAGTTGCATGAATGCCATATCCAATTGTTCCAACGCCTTTACATCTGACAAGCATGACATCTTCATCAATGTAAATTCCAGCAGCTTGACCAGCTGTTTTGATTCCTTCACAGTCATATGCAAAAGATCCATCTGAACTTGAACTGAATTTAATACCACCACCGACTGTTGAATTTGATCGTGCTGTTCCTGTGCATCCAAAAAGTCCCACATTTGCTGCATGAACATAAATTCCACGTCCTTCAGTTGTGCTTGCAGACATATCTGCTTGACCTTCACAATACTTTGCAACGATAGAAGCAATAGAAATATAAATGCCCATTGATGTGCCGCCACTTGTCACAGAATTATAACCACGCAATCTGTGATATTCAGCACCACCTGATCCGTTCATCTGCATATAATGAGTGTATGAACTTGCAAAAGTTGCTTCTGCATAATCAGCAACATCACCGTCCCATGCTGCTTGTGCTGCTACTGGTCTAGAAGAATAATGATCATCCCCTGGTTTCGGCCATCCTATATATTTTGTAGCTGCATCATTTAATTGTGTGATACTTGATGTGTATGCTTTTGATGTTCTTCTAATCCAGACATTATTGCCAGCACCAAAGTTTGTTTTGAATGTATTAAATGCACCAACTCCACCAGGAGCAGGAGCTTGAACATAACTGGTACCATCTCCATTATTAGATGCTGACTGATCAACATATTGATTCGCCATTGTTTAGCTCCATTCAACTGTTATGTCATTGGCGAAATTATCACGGGAATAAACACCTTCAACCACAGTTTCACGTATCCAGATCCCGTATATATCTGTGTCTGCTAAAGCTCCGATCTGCAAAGCATCGTCATAGGTATCAGGTGCAGAGAAAGCAACAGCACCGGGAGTTGTTTCTTCGGTTGCTGGATTTTCAAACTGCAATGTGCTTGGTGCATCAAGACCAAGATCCATTTCAGGCAACACTTCAACTGTGTCACCAATATCCCATGCTTGTGCAGTGAAATCACGAAGTCCACCAGTTGCGTCTGCTGAATAGCAAGTGTTTCCACTTCTGAAAAAGACATATCGACAATCATCTTTTGTGACGTTTTTAATCCAGAATGATCTTTCAGGGAATGAACTTCCATCAGTCAAATCAAAATTATCTGCTGCAATTGTTACAGCATCAACTAAGGTTGTTTGAACTCCGTCACCTTCAGCTGCTTTGATGTAAGCTCTGACATCGTTCATAGTGTCAGCACCATCTTCATTTTTAACTACAACAAGATGGAATCTTTCTTTGCCACTGCCAGCAGTTTCATATCCTTCAAAGTCTGGGATCACTTCACCAACTGGATTTGTTAATGCAAGAACGTCATTCTGATCACTTCCCGGTAAACTTGCATAGGTCACTGTGACAATCAAGAACTTTTCTCTGCTTGCAGAAAACAGTTCATAAACTCCATCGCCAGCTGAAACGTCAACGAGTTCACCATCACCAGAATCTCCCGGTGCTTTCCACGATAAACTATCATCTGACAGATCATAATACAGTGTGCCAGATCCGACTTCGTTTGCAAAGCCAGCATTGTTGATGACAACGCCTGTGACGTTTGTTGGAGTTGTTATGTCCATGCCGGGAATTTCATCCGTTGTTCTCCAGTTACCACCAAAGAACAGTTTGAATGTGTCTGTCACAGCAGGAGTTGCTGGAAGAACTTTTGCAAGCTGAAGTTCATCATCAACTGCAACAAAGTCTTTGACATGAAAATATATTCCACGCAAAGCAGCTGTAGTTGTGTTTGCTTCAAATCTTCCAATTGCTCCATTCCAAGCATCATCTGCTTGTGTTAATGCAGCACATTGAATTGCCAGTGTGCTATTTGTTCCGTCACTTGTAAGAACAGCAGATGCTTGACCGTCTGCTGAATTAATCTTCAAAGGATAATACCACTTCAATTTGTCTGCTGTTGGAATTGCCATTTTATAATTCTCCTATATCGAAATTGTTAAAGTTAAATTCGGTGATGTTCCTGACAAACTTGCATCAGTTGGAATTGGCGGCAATCCTTCGATGAAAAACGACCAAGCATCACCAGCACTTTCTTTTCCTTCATTTGTCACTGCTTCAATATTAAATATTCCTTGATAGCCGTCATCATCAATCAAATTTTTTGCTGACTGTGCTTTGAACAATGGAAGTTCATCGTCAGCATCATGTGATTGAATCCAAATATCATCAAGATAGATTCTGTAAAAGTTTGCAGTTGTGATTGATGACCAATAAAACCACGGTCTACGGATTAGCGGAAGATACTTTGAATTGACAACTTCATCTTCATTTGCTTCATGGATTTCAATTGCATACAGATTAGCAAGATTGACAATCACAGTTCTTGCTGTTACGTCACCAAATTGCAGCGGTCCAAATATTGATAATCCGTTCAAGAAAACATAAGCAACTTTACCAACAGATCCATTCCATGCAATTTCTGCAATTCGATCATTCAATATTGTTAAGTCATAAGTATCAATAATCATTATCTATTCCTCTGGAGCAGCTTGCACTTCAACTGGTATTGATTCACTTGCACCAAATAATCCCGTAACATTCAGATTGGTGCTGCCAATTGTTCTTCCGATTATATTTATCAATGGTCCCTGTGTTGATACTTCAACAAGTCCATTTACATCATACCAAAATACTTGATTCGGCGTGAGTCCAGCGTAATATGTCAAAGGTATTTTTTCACCAACATAAATTTTAATTGAACCTAATCGTTTGCCTTCGTAATTTCTGATATGAGGATTTGCAATAAACAACATTGATTCCCTGCGATAATCAGAATCATATAACTCACAATGATATGCTCCAAACTTATCCTTGTTGGAAGATGCTTTCAATTTTACTTCTTCATCATTATCAGCATTTTGAGTAATTTTAATAGCATCAGTATCCAATGGAAGTTTTAACACCACTTGATTGAAATATGGAATCCTGCCACCCCAGATCATTATCTTTGCTTCTTCGCCGGACAATAACAACTGTTCACCTTCATAAAGATCAAGTTCAAAGAATGCTTGTGGATGCTGAATTAAATCAATGTATGATGGCAAATCTATTTTAGATGCCACTTTCATAATTCCCTTATTTTTTGGAGTTGCATCACGCACCAAGCCGAGTTCCTTTCACTGTAATTGTCATGGCAGTTATCGTATTGACAGCACGCACATCACCAGACTCATAGGTATATTGCGTGCTTTGCTTTGCTATTAAATACAAATAACCATCTTCATCAATTTTGCTTTTATCAAGTTCACCCAATTGAATATTATAATAAGCATCGTTGGTGCATGGAGCACCTGCCTTAAGAAAAGCAACATTTTTTATTGAACCGCCAACAGCATTATAATTGTTCTCATTTGCTTCGGGGGGCCATTGATCTTTACCGTTTCCCCAATAATGAATTGACATGTCCGGTTCACCCGGAGGTATTGGATTATTGCTTGCATCTGGAAAAACATTGTTGCCTACTCTTGAACCACGCATATAAATATTATTAATTGCAGCATCATCTTCAAGATTTAATTTCCCAATGTTAATTCTTAAAATCGTTCTAAGCTCATGCGGATAATCCCAAGAAGGTTCTTCTCGCTCAAAAAAAAGATTATTAGCTTTAAGTCCGAGCGGAACATTTGTGAACACATTAATTGTATAACGTCCCTTTTTATCAAATTGTTTAGAGTAAAGAATTTCCGCTTTGTCACCATGAAATTTGACAACATGCAATCCGGTTATTTGTCCTTTATCATCTAAAAAATTTGCATCACGATAATCCGTATTATAATTTGTATAATTACCAAACGGAGTCATCATCGGACTTTTAGGCAAAAGCATAATTAATTTATTTGTGGAGCTTGGCAATATAAATGTTTCGCCAGTGGTGCTTGATGAAATAGAAATATTTAATCCATCCTTGTATGTTTCTTCGATGTATTCTTTTGAAAAGCCTATTATATTTCTAAGCCGAACAAATGAAGTTGTAATTAATTGATTGCCTTTGACAACTGCTGAATTATAATCCCAAGTGCCAGTATCAAATATATCATCCAGAATATCTGTTAACCCGGTAACTTTATCGTAATGAACACCTTTATAAATCCAAAAGTCATCTTCTTTTTCGTAATCGCCATCAAAAGATCGTTTTGCAATTATCAATTCAATTCGTGCAACTCCATTAGAACAAAATACAAGTGCATATAACGATCCACTTTTAATAAACACAATACTTCCGAATATATTTTGAATTGCAGTAATACTACCACTTCCGATATTAGCATCTATTTCATAAATATCATTACCAAGATCATCAACATAAATGACAATCGGTTTTCCATTTGCTGAATACTTTCTGATTGTGTTTCCAAACGCAACAAAAAATTGATTTGATATTCCTGAAGTATGACCGATTGCTGTTGCTCCATCAATTCGATCATAAAATTCATTATGCAAATAAAATTCACATAATAGGTTTTCAGGCTTTTCAACTTTATTGTTATCCGATGCTGTGCTTAATGGAAATAAAGCACCTAAAATATTCCAGATCAGTATCTTTGAACTTGTTAAACAAGCAATTGTCAATTTCGGACGCATTGTGTTCATCTGTTCATCATATCTAAATTGACTTGCATTCATCAAGGAAGAAAGACTGCTTGCACCACCAATCATATGATTTCCCATATCATCTTCATTGGGTGTTCCACCGCCACATAAATTCAAGAAAGCACCAGAATCTTTTGGATCTGCTTTTGATTCAACAAATCCTTTTGCAAGATCAGAATATTGATCTGAACAATGATGCAAATATCCTTTCTGTGCAAACGAGTTCAAACCAGTTGATGGATTGTATGACTTTTTCCAACACTTAGGAGGATCTTCTCCCGGCTCAGGAGTCCAATCGTCATAATCTGGATCATCCTTATGCGGTTCTGTTTGTCTGTAAATGAACCATTCCCACGGATTAAGATTTGCAATTGTTCTGATCGAATTAATCAACAATGCAACTTGTTCAATGTCACCACATCTTCTTTTAATGTTGATCTGTGAAAGCACGCCAGTTTCTTCATCTGCTTGAAGTCTAATTGTAAAATTATCATTAGGATTTCTAGGCTCAAAAACCTTGTATGGTGTTCCCATTATGTATCAAATTTCTCCCAGTCACCACCACCACCGCTTGATTTCATAAGCAAAGCGTATTTATCACCTGCTTCATTTTCGCCAAGATATTCAATAACATCAAATTCAGATCCAACGTGTGAAAATTCAAGCTGTGAATTTCTCACGCCAACTGTTGATCCAGATGAAACTGCTAGATTCACACGACCCATGAACATCCTATCAGTTGGAGCAGCACATCCAATGTCAAGATAGTTGACAGATTCACCACCAAGATTCACATAAACAACTGGTGGTGCATCAACGTCTGATTGTTTTAATTTGAAATATCCATCATCATCATAGCCATTGTCTGGAATCAAAGCACAGCCAACGCCAATCGCTTCAGGTGTTTGATTTGCATATTGCAATCCGGGCTTTTTGTTGTTGAATTTGACAATTGCTCTGTGCGGAGTTTCATCCCATTCCTCTAATGGTGCATATGGATCTTCTTCCCAAATGATGCTTAACAATCCATGTGGATTTGGAATGCAATAAACTGTATTGTGTTTATCTTCGCCACTTTCAGGGTCATAATCGGGATCGTGATAAATATCTATTTCTGAAAATGAAGTCTTGAACCATCTGACAATATTGATTAATGCAAATCCGTCAATATATGCAAAGCCAACTTCATTAGCAACCAAGTTGTCAGTTGTGATCCCAATGTTTCCAAAATCTCTTGGCAATGCACGTCTGCCTACCATTGTTCTGCTGCCTTGTATTCTCACAAAGTCAGTATCAAATGATTCAACAATTCCAATTGCAGAATTTGCTGGCAATATTTCATTCAATGGAATATCAACTGAATTTGATATTTCTATTCTATGATTTGGCTCAACAAACATTGAATCAATTTGAGCAGGATTTAACATTGCTCCATCCGGAGTATTTACCATTTGCAAGCCCGGACCAGTTTTCATATTGTTCAATTGATTAACACTTTCAACAATTTTATTATAATCAATTGCTCTTGGTCTGCGTTTGATCTTTTCTATTCGTTTGAATGCCATTATATTATGCCCAATAATCCGAGCTTGTCACCGCCCAAGCCCAAAGCTCCAAGATTTCCGTATTCATAAACTTGTGCAACGTGTGCTGATTTTACAAAGTATTCTCTGGTATGAACCGTTTTCCCTTCAATAACCGCTGTCTTGTCAATAAAACTTTGCCTTAACCAAACGTATTCCCAGCCTTCTTTGTCATATGTAGCAGTGTCAAATTCATTACCTTTTACTGGAACTAATTTCAATACTTTAATTTCTTGTCCAGTAATATTCGGAGCAATTAAAAAGTTGTAGGTAATTCTCCACGCTTTACCCTGTCTACGTGCTGCATTTGCACCATTGAAAAGAACTTCACCTTTTGCCCAACCTTTGAAATTTGCTTGATTTACTTTACCAGTCAATTCAAGAATCTGTCTCCACATTTCAACACTGATTGAATTGACTGATCTTGTTTCACGATATGAAGCAGTTGGTATAATTACATCAACGCCAGATATACTTCCGTCTGGTTGTAAACCTATCACTTTACTTTTCTTTGAATCTTCAGATTCTGGTTCTGGAAAATTTTGCTGTGTATACGCTTCGTTGATATGCAGCGGTTCTGTGCCAACATCAAATTGATAATTCTGCAAATTTCCTTCTTCATATTGGACATTTTCATATGTAACAATAAGTTGAACAACTCCATTATCTTTCACACCAGTTGAATTTACAACCTTCAAAGTTCTGTCCACAGCAACAAGATTTGTTCCGTATAAATCACCAAGCTGTGGACCAAATGGTTCACACTCAATCGGATCGTCAAGATGTTTAATAAAAAATATTCTGACAAATTGTGTCCCACGATCAAATGTTTGGATATAATTTCTGCTTGTGACTTGCTCTTCAATAATTGGCTCAGTCATTATTCTTGGCTTCCTTCCTGCTTTACTATATTTACAAATCCTTGTAATTGACCCATTATCTCTGCTAATGCGTCATTTGTTTTTGCAGTATTGTCTGCTATTCTACCAACAACACCTTCTTGAGCAATTTCACCAGTTCTTGCAAATGCAAAAGTTCCTTGTGTATCCCATAGAGCATCTTTTTTCGCACTTGTCCAAGTGGCTTTAACCGTTTCACGTTGATTCAAAGCCAATTCTGGATTATCAATTTTTAATCCAAGTTTAATCGCCTTGTTTAACAATGATTGAGATTCACGAGCGAATTTCTTCAAACTCTTGCCATACATTTCAGATTTAAGAGCAGCTTCAATTTTTGCATTTTTCTTTGCCGCTTCTTTATCACGTTTTTCTTTTTTCGCTTCCTGATCTTTGGCATACTTTTCTTGAATCTTAGCTATTTCAGAATATTGTTTTTCAAACTCTGCTTTGTCCAGACCAAGTATTTGCGACACATCAAAACCAGCACCGGCTGCATCTTCAAGTAATCCCATAAGCTGCTGTTGCATGGTTGCTTTGTTACCAGTCAATTCAACTTCAAAGCCAGTTGCTCCAGCAAGTCTGTTTGCAACTTCTTGTTGCCATTGTTTTTGACTTACTACTTTTCCACTTTCAGGTGACACTGTTCTTTGACCAGTTTGCTGGATTCCTGTTTCTTCAAGTGCTTTTTTGAAGTCAGTATCAGATGCAACTTTTGCCATGTCTGCAACGATCTTGTCCATAAGCCCTTGAGATATTGCAGCAGTGTTTCTTCCTTCAACATCTTTTCTTGTCTGATCAGATAATTTACTTTTCCAGTCAGCACCATATCGTTCAGCAATTGGTTTTTCAGCAGCATCAAAACTTGCTTGTTCTGCAAGTTTCTTTTGCATCTTCTCCACTTCATCAGTTGTTTCTTTGATCATTCGTTTGATTTCACTGAATGATGCTGTTGCTCCGCTTGTGATCGCTCCAAATGCTGCTGCTAAAGCTGCAACAGCTTTTATTGCCAATCCCCAAACGCCACCAGTGAAGATCATTGTAAATGCTTTCAAAGCCAATCCAGCTGCAATCAATGCCATGCCAAGTTTCAAAACAAACATGACAAGAGTGCCGATTTGTTTGATCACTTTAGGATTTTTTGAAATCCATTCTTTAAGAGCTTTGATCCAGACTAATGCTTTTTTAATAAATTCACCGACAGCTGGAACTAAAGCATCACCAATTTCAACAGCAACCGCAATTAAACTTTGCTTCAATTGATTCATTTGAAATACAAGTGTGTCTGACATCTTGCCAAATGCTTCTTGAGTTGCACCAGCTGATTCATACATCTTTCCCAAGTCTTTAGTATAGCCAGCAACATCTTGCAGCACAGCAGCAACTCCACGAACCGCTTGCACGTTTGGAAATATCTTTGCTAAATCTTCGGGTGATGCTCCTTTCAATCTATTTAATACGCCAACAAATCCTTCAGTTTTCAATGTTGCTGTATTCATTTCAAAGCCATATTTCTTTGCAGCTTTGGAAGCATCATCGGTCGGCTTCATAAATGATGATAGAATTGCATTCAACGATGAAACAGCAATTTCTGTTCTGACACCATTTCTGGTCATTGTTGCAAGTGCAGCACCCATTTCCTCAAGTGGAAGTCCAGCCACTGAAGCAGTTGAAGCAACCATACCAATGCTAGGTGCAAGCTGTGCAAAGGTTGTTTTTCCACGAGCAACAATTGAAAACAGAACATCTGAAACTTGTCCTGCTTTATCAGCTGACATTTGATATGAATTTAAGATTGTTGTGATTGCATCAGCGGACACACCTGTTGAAGTTAATCCAGCAGCAGCACCTTTTGCAGCAACTTCAAGAACGCCCATTGCTTTTGAGGGATCAACACTTGCTGACAAAATATCATACAAACCTTGTGAAAGTGTTGCTGTTGATTCGCCTAATTCCATAGACATTTTAGAAATGCCTTCAGAGAATTTTGGCAAGAATTCTTTTGAAGCAGCGGCATCAAGCATTGTGTTGACAATTGCCATTTGCTTGCCAAAGTCAGCTGCAAGTTTTACGCTTAATGCAAGCGGTGCAACCATAACTGTGCCAACTTTGACCATTGACTTGCCAACTTTGGTGATGTCTGCTGCAAACTTTTGAACACGTTTTCTTGCCCCACCAAGTTTTTTCTTTAATGCAGCATCACGAGCCGTTATTTCAACATATGCCTCACCAGCTTTGACTGCTCCGCTGTCACCTGCCATTTTATTTCTCCGTAAACTTTTTCACATACTCTTTCCACTGCTGGATACTTTCAATTCGCATCGAGCCTTTTTTTCTTTTATTGCCTTTCAATTCAATGAATGGATTAAAATCTTCTGGCAACATTTTCTTTTTACCCCATTGATTATGAATCAAAGCAGCAAGCAAAGAAAATTTATCCCATTCTGCTTTTTGACGACCTTTCCACATCCATTGAAGTTCACGCAATGATAATGGATTTGGATTGACACCAATGACTCCAGCAAGCTCAAAGATGTCTTTCCAAGTTACAAAGGGGCTTCGTCACCTTTTACAGTTTCAGCTTTTGCTTTTGATGCTTCACTTGGTTCTGGGAAGAAACTCACAAGAGCATTCAAAGCACATTGCATTGCTTGCAAGATTTGATCTGATTCAATTGCTTCACAGAAATCATCAAGTGAAAGCCCATGTTTTTCAACTCCACAACTTTCATAAAGAAAGATTGCAAGATGTCCAACATTACCCCAAACAGGCACAGACATTTCAATGATTCGATTGCTTGCTTCTGTGAAAGAATCAATTTCTATGCCAGCATTCTTTTCTTCAAAGTCTGCTGCTGCTGTCATTCCTTTGACAAATGCTTCAATTGTGCCAACGCCAGTCCGATCTTCAAATCTTCTGATCGTATTGACAGTGACTTTCGGCAACCATTTACGACCTTTTGCATCAGTAAAATCCATCATAATAAATCCTCCGGTATTTGTTTTTCATTAATCACTAGCTTGAAGGTGAAATTTCTTCAGGGATTCCACGAATTCTAAAAGTGGTGCTGAAAGTAACAGCATCATTCAATGGTTCTCCACGAGAGAATTCAGTAACAGCAACATCAGACTTCCAGCCGTAACCATCACGGTCAAGAAATTCAACATCTTCAATGACAGTGCCAGCCATAAAAGCTGCTTGCACCGCTGCGATAATTCCAGCAGTGTCATTTGGTCTGTCATTCAATAAAGTAAAAGTGATTGTTCCTTCAGCAAGACCAGCAATAAAAGATTTCCAACCTACATTTGCTCTTGTAGTATCTTCAATTTCATCACGAGTCATTGAAACATCGACATCTTGGGCAATACCTACTTCAGTACCACCGATCTTTAATACGCAATCAAAACCTGCCATTCCAGCCATTGTCATTCTCCTTATAAAAGTGCTACATTATTTTGATATGTTTATTCACCATGCCGATTGAATTGAACCAGCCCACACGACCGTCATTCAAACGAACTTTATACCATATAGTTCTTGCAGCATTGTTTGTTCTTCTGATTTCTAATATCTCAAATTTTGGGTCTTTCACGTTTTCAATTGATTGATCTTGTTTCAAACCACAAAACAGTTCATCACGATGCACAGGCATCAACTGCAATGATGCAGCAATCGTGTATTTCTTTCCTGGTGTTAATTGAAAGTATTTCATTGCCATAATATTTTACCTTTTCAAATTTTCAAAGCTCTTGCTGTTAGTCTGATTAATCTACCAGGAAAAGTATTTACACCACCAACATCCATCGGTGATCCTGCTATACAACCCCAATTCGTATATCCTTCAGCCGTCATAATAGAATCAAAATGTGCTCGGTGTAAATACTCCCAAAGCTGCATTGATAATAAATCCAAATCCTTCATTGACTGTTCTTTGTCATCATAGATATTTACATCAACAGCAAACTCAGACCCGATATTTTTTCTAGTGCCAAAATCAGCACCGCCATGTGAGCTAATAAATATTGCAGGATATTCAGCATCATCTGGAATCTTAAAGCCAGTAAATATTGCAGGTGCTGCAACTCCGCTTGTAAACTCGTATGTTGCAAGTTGACTTGTAATTGAAGTGTTCATCAAAATAAATTGTTGTATAACTTTTTTAATCATTTTTTTGTCTTTCTGCTATTCAAATTTCTACCTGCTGAAGTCCCATCTAAATCCATTCCCTTGAAAAATTTTGGGAAATTCTTTCTTGCACTTGTTAATGCTGGTCCCATAAATGGTCGTGCTGGAAGATGAATTACTTTTTTTGTAGTTACTTTTATGATCGCACCAAACTCTTGATATTTCCCATAAAATGCCATACGAGTCGGACCGACAAGAACCGAAGCAGCACCATTCACTGCTGTCTTAATGCTGCTACGTAAATGATTGCTTTGAATATTTGGTGGTGTTCCTGGTTCACTTGGTTTTCCAACTTTACCCTGTCCACGCCTGCCACTTTTCATACTGCTTTTGGCTTCACGCTCAACAGCAGCACCGCATTGGACAAGCGGCTTTATTGTTGATTGCTCAACAGCTTTTCGGACACCTTTTTCATCCAACCAGAATTTGCCTTTTGCTTCGATCATGTTATTGGATTCTCAATCTTTTCTAAAAGTAAAGTCTTTGTCAATGCACCTGGCACACTTTCAACTGCCGTCACTCGATAAAAATTGCTCACTGTATATTGTTCAGATGCTTCAATGATTGCTGCTTCTGCCACCGCATCTGTGGCTGTTTTTGTTATCGGTTTATTTATCTTTTCAAGTGTCAATCTCTTTGTGAGTCCACCTTTCAAAAATTCAACTGCTGTGACTCGATAAAAGTTTTCAATTTGTTCATCAGATGTCACTTCAAACAATATCGGATCCGTTGTTCCTATTGATGATCCAGAATCATTTATTGATTTGCAATATGCCCAATAAACACCTGCTTCAAGTGTGACTGTTGCTTTGCCAGTTACGTTATCAAAGACAGCTGATGGAGTTGTTAACCATGAACCACCATCTTCTTTGACATATAAATTGTTCACTGTGCCAGCGTCATAGCCTGTCAATGTAGCTTCAACAGTTGGTGCTTCATTACTTGATGGAATCGTCATAGTCGGTGCTGATGGAGTTCCACTTCCACCGCCAATGTCATATCCGATAGGTGCAATTATTACAGGCATTATGGGTCCACCAGTTGAGTCCGACCAGCCGGAGTTGTTTCATTGTATTGTGTCTTATTAATTACAGATCCATCTTTGTTCAATGCTTTGTGTTCTTTCAATGGAGTGGAATCATCATCATCAAGTGTGACAATTGTTTCATTGTCAACGTCATACGCTTCTGATCCTGTCATCAGCTTTCTTGTTAATGTCACAATTGCATTGATCAAGTTTTGATTTGTCACAGTTGCAGGATCAGCTGGCAAATTATCAGTCTTTGCTTTGATTGCAGTTGTCAATGCACCAAGAGCAATAAGCAATGCTTCATTTTGATCAACCTCTGCAATGACAGCAATTCTATTTGCAGTTGCATTTGCTTCTGTAGCTATCCCAGATATGTCAGCAGGATTCCAACTGCCAGCATTATGTGAACCTGTTAATTGTGCATCAACAGCAGCAGCCGTGATGTCATTCAAACTATCAAGTGTCTGTTTTGTTCCTGCAATCGTGAAGTCAGCCTTATCTGTCAAAGAGCGTGTGACGTATGCCCATATATCTGCAACTAAAGTGCCAACGCCTGTAAGTGTTCTTGTTCCTGCACTCCAGACAGCCGAGGTTACGTCCACAACTAATGTTCCGAATGAGGTTAGTGTTCTACTACCTACAGCCCAAACATCAGCTGCTGAATGACTTGATCTTGTTGAAACAGCTACATCAAGATTTGTGTCAACAGTTGATTTTATAGAATCAGTATCAAGAATGATATTCTCTAACAACTCGCTTCCTTCGCCGCCTTTATATCTATCAAAGTTTGATAACGAAACTCCACCATCAACTGAAAAATAATATTGCCCATTGTCAGGAGCATTATATTGGTATTTATAAAATACTTCAAAAGTGGCTGCATCATTAACCTCGGTCATTGCTGCACCATCGACCACTTTGACATTATCAGATATTCGCCAGCCTGATATTGTTGGAGTCAATCCTTTTTCTGGTATTCCATTTTTATAAAAGAATGCTGTTATCCACATTTTGACTCACCTTTTTGGATTTCCATAATTTGCTTTCTTATTCCATCTGCATTTTGCTGCACTGTTTTTGCTCGCATTTCAAGTTGACCTATCTCAAAAACACAATCAGCAAATGCTGCTTTTAATTCTAGTAATTTCTGTTTTTCATCTGACATAATTTTATCCCTCCGAATTAAACTTCTATAATATCCTCTGCGTCAGCAAACCAATTTGCCTCGTAATCTTCTGTTAATTTATTGCCGTTGCCGTCCAATTGAATTTCACCGTCAACAACAACATACCGTTGTTGTATATTACTTTTCTTCCAATTAGCATACAGTTTGCTTGTCAAGTCGGATACCGTTCCACTTAATAATTCAGCAAGCATAGCTGACTGCTCTAGCGGTGAATCATCTGGAAACAAATCATTAATTCCAATCGTTTTTATTTCCCGTTCAATTCTATTTTTATCACCGCCTTGCCGTGCAGCCAAATCTTTGAATAATCCTAACTCGGAAATAATTGTATAATTCATCGAATTTAGGGTGAAACTTATTATTTTCCAGTATTCACCAACATAATTTTTATAAATGTATTCTTTTCTCAGAGCCATTTTATTTATCCTATACAATGTTAGTTATTATGCCACCTGTGACTGTTACCGTTTTGCCATCCGTTGTTGTGAAATTACCAGTTGCTCCTGCTGCTGCACCTATTCTAAAAAGAGTTGAAGAACTCACATCTCCAACAACATCAAGCGGATAAGCTGGAGCATTTTTGTTGATTCCTATGCGACTTGTTCCAGCATCTAAAAAGAAACAATTGGCATTGGTATCGCTTTCAATTCTAAAATCAGTATCGAAACCAAGATTGTTAAAAACGATTTCAGCGGTTGCTTTTTCAACAATAAAATCCCAAGTCGTTCCTGTATAAACTATAGACACATCATTGCCTAATCCCAACCGGAATTTAGTATTGTCCTGTGGAATATCAACGTATCCTGATGTAAGGAATAAATCTATCTGGTTTATTCCCATAGCAAAACTATTCAAGGTCGCATTGGTTATACTCTTGCCGATTGCTAAGGCATAGGATGCTCCATAACTTACTTCATTGTTATAGCCTATCGCTAAACTAGCCCAGCCTTTTGCCCGTGGTCCATCACCAAAACCTTGACTGGGACCAATTGCAGTTGCATAATTCGCCTCTGCAAGAGCGTCAAATCCAATCGCTACTGAACTATAACCTTGTGCAGATGCTCGATCGCCAATCGCAACCGCTGCCGGTTGCAACGCCTCAGAGTTGGTTCCGAGTGAAACTGAATAGTGAGCTACCGCATTCACACCAAACCCCAGACCAACAGATCCATGTCCTTGTGCTCTCGCAGCATAACCCATAGCGACACTAAAATTACCAGATGCGACTGTAGCTTGTGCTGGCATTATTTGATAACCACCAGCAGCAAAGGATGATATACCTGAAGCAATCGACCTATCGCCAAAAGCTGCGGAATAATTGCCACTAGCCTCACAGTCATAGCCCATCGGTAAAGCATAATTACCTATAGGAGATGTATTGCTAACACTTTGAAGGATTCCAAATCTCAAACTCTGAATTTCTTGTATCGCTATTTCTGCTTCTGTTAACTCATAAACCTCAAATCTATAAATGTTCAAAGTTCCACCAAAACCGCCAAAATCCTCTAACTTTGGACCAGTCGCCGCTGTCGCTTGAAAGTATGCTACATCTTCTGCAAAACCTGATAATACTCCAGCACCCCAAGTAATATCCCATCCACCGACGCTTAATTTAGGAGCCATAAAACTTATGACCTCAATCTTGTAATCAACTTTATACCATTTCCCAATAGTTAAGGTGGTTCCGTATTGTGTTAAAGCTGTGAATGCTGTCGTTGTCTGAACGTAATTATCTGGTCCAGATATAGGCGTCCATGCACTTGAAGCATCGGTCCAGCCTGTTTCACCATTGTCAAATTCACCGTTAACAACAGTAGACGATTCCGCTATGCCAGCAATTAACTTCTCATAAACGGTTAAATTTTGAACATCACTATCACCGATATTGGTAAGATCAAACCCCTGCCAATCTTTATCGGCATCTATTATTAATGCAGAAACTAATCCTGAAAATGACGTATTATCTAATAACATTTTATATTCCAATTACATTAAGTGTAAAAGCCATCCAACTAAAGCAATAACAATTGTGACAATCATTCCGACTGAAAACCTGCTTGTTTCTTTTGAGTCTGCAAGTGCTTGATGTTTTTCAGCACAAACCTCTTTGTGTGCTGTTAGTTTCTCTGACACTTCTGTTGATTTGGTTTTTGCTTCATCAGATTTTACAAACAATCTTTCAAAATACTTGCTTGCTTTTTCTGTAAAATCTTTTTGTGACTCTTTGATTTCTTCAACATTTTCAGCAACAGCTTTTGCAGATTCTTTTTGAACATTGACATGACCTTCAACTTTCGCTTCAAAAGTATCCATTCTGCCTTCCAATCTAATTATTTTATTCTCATTGCTTTGAGGTGTTGGCTCAGTCATTCTTTATTTCCTTCTTGAGTTCTGCATTTTCTTTTTTCAATTCAATATTTTCTTTCAATGCCAAAACCAACAAACGCAAATCTTTCAGATGAAGTGCAGCATATCCACCAAGATTCATCTTTCCTGCAAAGTCAGTTCCACCAACTGTGACATTGATCTTCTTGTTTGTTGCAATGATCAGACTACCGTTTGACTCCTCCGGAAACTTTGCAATTGAACTGTATACCACACGATCTTTCACCCCGATCAAGCAACCAGTCATGCTGCTGCAAAACAGAATCAGCATCAGGAGCAATGTCACTCGGATCAAGTGTTGCATTGTCAGGTTCTTCAACTGAAACAGTGGCTGATGTTGTAAGCATTTTTGATAATACATTTGATATGATCTCCGCAATAAATTTGAAAACAGGTGCAAGTGCAGCCCACATAATTATTCTCCGTTACCGTTTGGTGGAGTCACATTCTTTGTCATTTCAATTTCAGCTGCTGCACGTTTGACATCGGCTCTAGTTTTCATGTATCCAAGATCAGTCAGAGTTTTGCCAGCAAAAGCAATTGCTGCCATGATACCACCAACCCAAGTTGCTGCTGCTGTGCCTTCAACTATACCAGTGATCTGTGCAGAAAAAGCAATGACAACACCAATGATCATAATGACGATTGCAAACCAACCGTGTGCTTTTGCAGTTGCAAACTCACTTGTTTTGATTCCATCTTTGAAAACTTCTTTTAATTCCATTGTAAAATCCTCCGAGTTAATATTTCAATTCACGTATGCTGATGACATCATCAACATCTATATCCTCATTGATAAATACTTCATCAATAGAAATGACAGCTTTGTTGATTAGCATGTTTCCAAAAAACGCAACTGGCACGCCAAGAACTTCATCATATCCACCCTGACCGTCATCAACTTTTTCAATCCTATACCGATAGTATGTTGTTTTCATTTTATCTGATCCTTAAATCAAAGCTGTATGGTCGGAGTTTCTTCATAATCTTTGCTGTGAAAAACTGTTCATAATCAAGATTGTTTGAACTGCCATTTGGTCTGTTCCAATATGCTTCATAAACAAGATCAAGCAAGACTTGTTTCAGCCCAGCAGGACAATCAGTTCCATCTGTATTGTAGCCAGCTCCATAGGTTACTTTCCAGCGTTTTGTGCCAGATCCAAATGAATCATATGTGCTGTTGCATTTGAACTCTATCCGCATTTCAGTATGGATAAAATCTTCAGTCAATTCGGTATCGTCATAATTATCTTCAATCTTTGTAACTGAATTAATCGGAAGTAATTGTGGGCGTAAAGATTTATTGCCACCATCGCAATTTGCAATAGCAGTGTCATCACCATCATGAAAATATATTCCAGTTTTCTGTGCAATGAAGTTCTGCATTGATTCAATGATAATTGTCACCAAAGTATCTTCCGATGGTGCTATTATCTGCAAGAACTGTTTTGTTGTTGTAAGATCAACGATCATTATTTTCACCTATTGTTTGAATTTCATTGACGTTTCCAATAATCACAAGCATTTTGCACGCTTCAAGTTTTCTTGCTTGTGAATAACCCATCATATCCTGATCACCTTTGAATCTTCTGAATAGTCCTTCAGATGTTGATATTGCACCTTCTGTCAGCCATTTAATCAAAACTTTCTTCATTACCAATATTGTCCTACGCCATTAGTTCCAAAATGCAGCACATTATTTGAATCTGGTGCTGGTGCAGATTTCACTTCAGGAAATTTCTTTTGAACCTCTTTCCACCATCTTGAATCTTCTTTCCTGTTTTCTCTGAACTTCACTTCATCCCAAATCCACTTCGGGAATGCCATGTTGCATCCCATGATTGCAGCTGTTCCATTTTCAAATCCTCTGTGTCCTATTCTACTGCAATTTGAAAGCATCTTCAGCTGATCATAAGTGTCAACAGCTTCTGGAATCAGTTTGATTTCAGGAATAAAATATCTGGGTCCAACAAAGACTTTCTTCATCTGATCTTTGCTGATGAATACAGAATCAACATATACTTGACAATGGATACTAGCACCCATTTTCCAGCCAACATATGACCATTTATTGAGCTTGCCAGAATAAATATCTCTGTATGTTTCAATGAAATTCTTTGGGAATGTGCAATCAGCGTCAATCGTCACAATTATATCAATATCTCTGCAATGCTCTTGTATGGCATTGTTAATTGCAATGCCACGTGAATATGCGTTTGGGTGAAGATCGTGACGGGAAACGTGTATATTATCGCTCTGGTCAAAGGCTGGTGATATGTCCATACTGTCAAGAGCAACAATAACTTTGTCAGCTTTGACAGTCTGATTTCTAAGTGCATGAATGATCTTTGACCACTCTGCATATTGTTTGTGAAATGCGATAATCAAAGCAATTTTCATTTTTCTATTCTTTCAAATACCATCACGTTTTTCCAATACCACCATTGCACGTTGGATTCTTTCCAAGATTTTCTAAGATTTTCAGTCATGCTTTTCTTGAAGGTCAATCCCTTGCTTTCAATCTTGTCAATCCAATATTGATGTGGTTTTTCATTGACATGATTGTTGCCACCTTGATTCGGAACAGCACCAGAAAAAATCAACCATTTTCCAGCAATGTCAAGAATGTTGTCAATTGCAACATCTTCAAATTCAGCATCAATATGTTCAATTACCTCAAGGCAGAATGCAAGTTCTGCTGGCTGACATCCAATATTGTTTTTCAAATTTGCAATCCTAATGTTTTTAGGATCATAAGCAAAATCTTTTGAGTGTTCAGAAGCATCAATGCCATAGACTTCAACGCCAACATTGTTAAATTCGTTCAAGTGATTGCAAGGACCGCAACCAATATCAATGACTGTTTTTGGGTGAAACAGATCAACAATTGAATCAACCATAAAACGAGCTTGTTCAATGTGTGCTGGAAGTGCCTTGCCAGTCATCCATTCTTTGTTGTAAATATCAGATTCATTTTTCAAAGTTCACCACTCCACAAATATGATTGTTATTGCCTTGAATGATCTTCACTTTGCCATATTTCTCAAAATATTTAATTGCTGCTTCATCATTTGCCCAGCCGATCAGATGTCCATCATCAATCAGTTCACGTTTTGTTGGCATTCCACGAGGAACTGAAAAGATCAAACGATATTTTGCAACCATTTTGATTCTGTTCATTATGTTTGCGAGTTCTTCCCATGTGAAATGTTCGAGTGTTTGACAACAGACAACAGTGCCAAATGAATTTCTCCAATGCTCGCCAAGTTTAGTTACATCACCTTTCAAGAATATCTTATCTGGCATTTGCTCTTTTGCTTGCTCGATTAAATATGAACTAATATCCATTCCAACATACTGTGTTTTAGGATCAAGATATTTGCAGAAACGACCAAATGCACAGCCGATCTCAAGAACTGATCCTTTGACATTTCTGACAGCTGATGCAAACTCCATTGAACGATCTCTGAAGTCATTTTTGTCAGTGTATTTCTTGCCTTTCATGTTCCACCAGTCAAAACTATTTGCTTTCATATTCTTTCCTTATTTGTTTGTAAAGTTCATATTCTTTTGCAGCATTATGACTTCCAATTGGTGACAGTGTTCTTTCTTGTTCGTGCAGAACTTCAGGTGCTTTGTCATATTCCCAATAATGATATGGCTTTTTATACCCCCAGAAATCAAAGCCATACAAATCACAATGTTTCAATCCCACTGTTTTATGCACCCAATAAATGAATGTGATCCCTGTGCTTGGCTTATGCCCTAAAAGACTCCAAAGTTCTTGATGGATTTCTTTTTCAATGAATCTGATTCTTGTGTTCATTGGAACTTTTCTTCCGGCAAGATGTATTCTGTTCGGATCGGGCCATGTGCAATAAACTTTGTCAAATGGTCCATATTCCCATCGTTCAAGATATTCTCCACCGCATGGTGTATCGTTCAAGCAAGTCACATAGATGTTTGCTTTCTTGCCATAATCTTCTGTATGAACCGGCTTAAATCCTTGAAATCTGACAACATAATCATGGCTGTCAATTTGATTGCCGAGGCATTTACCAAATTCACCAATTCCATTTCCGACTATTGCCATAACATCAGGAAACATCAATTTTCCATTTCTGCATATTTGTATATGCTCTTTTCACGATCTCTGGAACATCCCAGTCAACTGCTGATAATATCCCGTCACCACAATCACCAATTTCACCATCCCAATTATGCCATGCTGCCATTCTTTCATTTCTTGCATTGTCATCACCATCACGCTTCAAATAAAAATCATGTTTTGCTTGCATGATCTGCTTTGGCAGACAATGACCAAGATGATAAATTCGTGCTTCAGGAATAAGCAACGCTTCTTTTTCTCTGATGCTGTGCAATCGTTTGTGATTAGCATCAACCATTGTTGGATGTTCTTTGAAGTGATATGACTTTCTTAAATACGACCAACGATAATGCGGACATGCAGAACCGCCATCTTGAAGTGGCAATCCCCAACGCCATGATCTTTTTAGCTTCGGATCGTCATGCACATATTGCTTCAGATTGTGCCAGAAATTAATCCATCTAGGACATCCGAAATCAATATCTGCTTCAATCCATTTGTCAAGACCAGTCCAGATTTCATCACCGTCAAGCAAGATGTGATAATTGCCCGACATCTGATCAAGACACCAGTTCCGCATTTGACGTTTATCATTCCATACTTTTTCAAGCATGATGATTTTATTATCGGGATCTGGAAAGTTTTTAATTCTTTCAAGTGATCCATCGTCAATATTCTGTGCATGATATGTCTTGCCATAAGCAATGACAATTTCATCAACGTATGGATAAATACTTTCTAATGATTCAGAGCAAACGCCCCAATATGCAAGCAACTGTGCTGAAATCTTTTTCTTTTTGATTGTGTGAAATCTCAAATCCTCAACAGATGATTTCATTGCTTCCATGCCAAATGTTTCAGCTTCTTTTTCTGGTTCAATCAAATTAGCATACGTTTCTTTTTCTTTGACAACCGTGTTGACAAGTTCTTTGTATGCTTCACGGTCATTCCATTTTGCATATGATATTCTACTGCCATACACTTCATGCAATACGGGCAGATCATACACAACAACTGGTGTGCCACAAGCGAGTGCTTCCATCGGCACCATGCCACATCCTTCAAATAAACTTGGAGCAAGAACAATGTCAGCATTCAGATAATATTGATACTTTGTTACATCGTTGATTTGCTCCAATATTTTATACTTATGTTTTGCAGTGTCAGCTGGAACTTTCTTTGGCTGACCGATCATCATAAGATCCATATCACAATCAAGTGCTGCGATTGCTTCAAGAGCAACGTCACCGCCTTTATATTTTGGTCCACGTGCTGACCAAACCGCATACGGTCGCAAATACGGACTGTCAAGTTTCTTTGCTTCTTCAAGCGCAAACGTATTAACGGCTGGAAGTAAAACACCAATCTCAGAAACGTCACGATTGACAAACTTTGCAAGATACTTTGCTGACTCTTTTGAATTTGCGATTAAGTAATCAGCTTGAGTGAACAATCCTGATCTGATATTTAATTGTTTTGCATAGTCTGGGCAAAATTCAGCCACCCAGTTTGGTGTTTCAAAGTTAAATATAACAAGCGGTATGTGTGGATTATCTTTCTTCCACTGAAAAGCTGCCCGACCAATTGTGCTTTTTGTATCAGTCACATACATATCAAGATCCATTGGAATTTCATCCGAGTTCCATATTCTGATCTTCAGATTTTCGTACTTCGGATAATCATTCATCCAAAGCGGATATCTGTCTGTAACAACATACACTTCAGCACCAAGTTCAGCCAGATTCAAAGCATATTGATAAAGATGCAATCTGCCACCAGAATACCATGGGCTTGTTTCTATGAAAATGCCAATTCTTTTTATTCTTGTATTCACGCCAGCTGGCTTTCCAATTCTGCCATGACTTTTATGTGACAATCTTCTGTGACCAATCTTTCCTTCTTTCAGCATTCTTTCAGCATCAGACCGAAGCATGACTTTGATTAGATCGCCAGAATTGATGGTGACTTTATCGCCATTACTATTAATTACATCTTGCTTTATCAACGATCTGTAATACATCTATTGATCCTTATCCTTGTCAGCAACTTCAATTGATGATCTTGATACAAAATTAAGATCAAATAATTCAATGACTCTGAATGAAGCAGAATCACCAAACAATTCAACTTTTGCACGATTATCTTTTAATAATACAATGATCTTTCCGTCAAAGTTTTTGCCGTTGAACATTGTCTTGACCAGATCGCCTTCTTCAAGTTCTTCAGAATCGGGATCTGATTCAAGTGGAACACCTTTCAAGACTTTTCTGGCAAGATGACAGCCAAGAATGAAACTGACTTTTCTTTGCTTCATCAATGATTTAATTTGCTTTTCGATCTTTGATGGGTTTTCATTGAAGTCAAATGAAATCAACATGACATGTTCTGCTTCTGTCAAAACTTTATACCGATCTTTGACTTTCAGCAAAGCATGTTCAATTGTCAGTTTGTCATCACCAGAATTTGGCTTTGGTGCAATGTAATTCATCAGCATTGCATAAACAGAGTTTGCTGGCATTCCTAAAAGATCAGCTGTTTCTTTGATGATTTCTTTGTTGTTGTCATAGATTAAATCGCCTTTGGTTTTCTCACTTCCCATAGGCAATACAGCTTTCAGCTTGATCTTGCCAGCTTTGATCTTCTTTTCTTTTAGCAATTTCTCAAGTTCAGGACGTTGCCTAATATCAAAATGTGATCCTTTTGAAATCTTCACTCTGACATCATTCTGCATTCTTTCAAAATCTTTTAGTGCGGTCACGATCATTTCATATCCTCCGGTTTTATAAAAAATTTCAATCTGATTCACTTCAATAAATGAAACTGACAGAAAGTTTTTTAATAGGTGGTGCAGAGTTGAAAGATAAACTCCACACCACCCACGCCCTTACCAAGAGAATAATATTTTAACTTCCTTGACCAACTAAAATACTGAATGCACGTTCAAACATAGGCTGTCCACCAGCAAGACCGTCAACACGGTAAGCAATGGCACCTTTTTTAAACTCTGCATGTTCACTTCGAGCAATTGCAACTTCTTCTTCAAGGACAAACCAGTAATTCATCAGGTTGCCGAAGATGATGTCACCAACTGTTCCGAGTGCAGAACAATTATGACTTATGAAGTATGGATGATTATCCAAACGATCATAAGGACCAGATCCCACTGAATTGGAGAATAAAGGATCTCCGTTGGTATCTTTTTGCTTTTTCAAATACTTCAGAACCAAGTCAGCCATGATAAAGCCAGCACCGTTACGGTGAGCAGCTTTGACTTCGTGTTCCAGATTGATCAGATCATCATACACAACTTGCAAGTTTGTTTGACGACCGACGGTTCTGATTCCAGCCATGACAGTTATGCCAAGAGGCTGTGCAACTCCTGAACCTGACATGATTGCTTGATCAAACTTGGCGATCAATGCAGCACGCAATTTTGAAACAAGTTCATTTTCAAAAGGTAACCGTGAACGCATCAGCAAAGTTTTGGTGAAACTTGTGTATGCTTTCAGAGGATAGCAATTGATTGTGACACGTTCAAAATCAATTTCAGTATCAGGAGCATCTGATTTTTCATCAGTCCATTCAACTGCAATACCACCAAATTCATTGCTGTCATCTTGCTCAAGTTTTGTTTCAACAAGTGAGCCGCCGACAGTGGTCTTTTTGTTTACTCGCATATACAGACTCGGTTCATCAAATGGCAACTGAAGGATCTGATTGCCGTAATCGGGCCATACTAAGTTAGCACGACCACCGGCTGCATCATTGTCTGTTGAAGCCATCGGAAGTGCCTTGCCACCAAACGGCATACCGGGCAACATTCTACGAAGTAAAGAATGCGGAATGACAGCTTGAAATCCACCACCCTGTTTGTTGCCGATGTCACGAATTGCAGCAGATTTCGGAGTCAAGATGTTCAGTTCTTGATCTTTCATGTTCCGTTCGCCGTTCTTCATAAAATTGAAAAACGCTTCACCCTGCAAATGCTCGTGCTTTTCTTGTGAAGTATTATCAAAGACTTTGACATCATCAACTTTCTTGCCAGCAAGTGCAGCTTCATCGGGAATAACAACTTTCTTGAAATCAGCAGCTTTTGCAAGTAGCAGATCAACATTTTTCTGTTCTTCCGCTTCTTTAATTGCTTCGGTAAGTTCATCAGAAATACTTTTGACTTCTGCATGTGCAGTGTCATAGGCTTTCTGGGCAATTTCAATGTCAGCTTCAACTTCTTTTTCCGTTGCGTCTGCAACAGCAACTTTCATTGCTTTCATTGTTTCAACAGCTTTTTGCAGCTTTGCTTGGAGTTCTTTTAACTTATTCAATGTAATTCTCCTATAAGTTTACGATTTTGGAAGCAAGCTCTGCCGATAGAGCTTGATACTTCACAATATCTTCATCCATCGAGTGAACATCAACAGTGGCAACTGTTTTGTCCGGCTCAATATTCGGATCTTCAATTGTGTCATCTTCATCATCCGCATCATCACGACTGTTGCCTGACAGTGTGACATCAGATGACAAGACTTTTATTTCAACACTGATAATTTTCGCTTCAGTGATTTCATATTCATCATTCGTTTTGATTACATCAAACAGAATATTTGTGCAGCATTTTTCAATATCATCAGTCACTTCAATGTCAACTGGAATCTTGCCAGATGCTCCACGCTCTTTGATCGACTTTGTGAAAGCTGAATCAGCAACTTTGAAAGTTTCAACAAAGACATTTTCATAATAGACACCAACGCCATCGTCATTGATCTTCAGCTTGAAAAGTGGTTCTTCTTTTTCTTCAGTCTTTTCAACTTTGTCACTGAACAATGCAGCCATGACATCTTTCATCAGAATTTTGCTTTGAACTGACTTGCTTAATGCTTCAGCATTTGCTGGAACTGGAACAGCAGACACTTCAACAATTTCAGCTTTTGTGATGTCATAGCCAAGGATTTCTTTATAGCCATATTCATTTTCTTTTTCGGCTCTGATTTCTTCCCACTCTAAAGGGATGAAGCCAATTGACCAAGCACGCATATATTTCTTTTTGTAAAGTTCCCAAACTTCACGAGCAAGTTCAGTTTCTTCATGGAACTGCACAGTCAATTCAGTTTTGTTTTTGAACACTCTGACATTCAATGCTCTTGCAATGGGTGGTATGCTGTGATCATGTGCCCAGAGCATGACAGGATTTTTTAAGAAAGCATCCCAGATCAAACCATCTGAACGAACATTATCACCATCACGATCTTTGCTCGAAGTTGTTGCAATGATCTTCATTGTCCGATCTTTTTCGTTGATCGAAATGATGTCATAGTTGACAACATGCAGCATTTTTTCACCCTTGACAATCTCTTTGACATTAAGATTTGGGATTTTATCTTCTGCTTTTGGTGGCATAATACTTTCTCCTGAAATACTCTATTTTTTATTTATCTTCTTTGTATGTGTTGTCAGTAATTTCTTCACCAGTTATTTTGTCAACATATTTGACTGTGCCTTCAAGACCATTCTTTCCTTCAGTATACACCAGTTCAACATCTTTGATCTTATCGTCTGGAATATAAGGTGGTGGCTGTAATCCCATTATTTGACTCCTAACATATCTTCAATGATTTCTTCAATTCCTCTTGGTAATGTTGCAATTTTATATGATGGATTTGTATATTTCACCAATGCTTCAGCAATTGTTTCTTTGTGGTTTGTTGCTGCATATTGACTAATGTTTTCTTGTGTCCATTTTTTTCCCCATAGCCATTGATTGTTTGCTGCCATATCTCCAATTGCTGCAATGTGTTTTTCCAGTGTCAAATGATGTGCCAGTTCATGCCTCATTGATGATCTGACCATTTCATTGTATGATTCATCTGCATACACTCTATATCCTAATACTGATTCTTGTTTTTTTATTCTGTCAATTAGTGCTTCTGAAAAATCATTCATGGAAGTCAATTTTAATTTTACATCAGGATGTAATTCTTTCCAACGTCCAATATTTGCCATACCGCCAGATGACGATGTGTTGTATAGAATGTCAATGTCAACTTTCATGTTCGGGAACTTTTCACGCAAATCAGAAAAACCAAGATTCATGCTGTTCATGTTCTTCAGCTTTTCTTCTTCGGTTTTCCACTTCTTGCCCCATGATTGCCATTGTCTGCCAGCAGAATCTTTGACTTCTTTCACATAATGCAGTTCAGCCCAATCAACAGCTTCTTTCAATGTTTCTTTCGGAGTATATGCAGCAAATTCTGCTGGTATGATCTCACCAGTGACCGCTGGAGCAACTTGCTCTGATACAATGACTGGTTCTGCAACTGATGCTGGTGGAAGCGGTGCAGGTGCAGCTGGCTTCACAGGTTGTGTGCTGACAGTAGGTTGATCAACAACAACACTTGCAGCTTCAAGAACTGGAAGCAATGTGCAAGCACAATACGGATGCAAAGGTGGGTGCTGAATCGGTGTGCTTGTTGTATAATTTTCAATCGTTTCACCTGATTCAAGAAATGCTCTGCCTGTTTTGACTTTAATTCCATCCATTGCTGTGCAAGCTGCACAAACTCGATCATCTTTTGCTGTTAACCATTCAAGCACTTCAACGCCAATTGATTGATAGTTTGCCATAGTGCCATGATTGAAAGCCCAGTTTGTTTCAGTCACTGCAATCATCTTTGCACGTTGTGCAGTGTATACTGGGTCGAGCTTTTTAATTTGCTTTGCAATCCATGCTGCTGATCTGCCTTGTCCAGTTGTTGGATCGACATAATTATATGCTTGATCGTAGACTTTCTGTATTTTAGTTGCGTTTGTTTTTGTAACTTTAGAAACACCAAGCTCAGGATCTTTCAATCTGTTTTCTAAATCTTGGCGAGTTCCTTCAAGAATAAAGCTGCTTGGCTCTGTGCCGACAAGTTTGATTGATTTCATACCGAGTTCTTCAGTTGCTTGATCGTATCCTTCTGCCATAACAAATGTCAGTCTTGAATATTCAACGTCATACAGATCAGAAGCCCATCGTGTTTGATAGTCAACTGGAAGTGGAGTCAAACCTTTTCTTGCTCGTGTTGCTGATTCTTTTACTTGACGATCAAACAAACGCTTGATTGCTTTTTGCATTTGATGCCACAGCTTTTTGACTTTAATATCACGAATAAGAACAAGTGGATTGTTCCTCATTTTCTGTGATAGTCTATTCCTAGTCATAGTTGCTGGCATTATTTTATCCGTTCAGTTTTATTTTATTTTACAGTTCCTCAACACTAACATCTCCAATATACATCTTTGAATCCACTGCTGAACCAATATGCCACATGGCACTATAAACACCATTGAGACTCGGACCAGGAAAGATATTTGGACCTCCGCCATTTCTTTGATCGACTGTTTTTGGTGCTAAAAGATACCGACCAGCACCATCAATTTCTTTGATGAAAAATGTAATTGCCGTTCCAATGTAATCAAATACAACTTCAAAATCTATATCGTTGATACTTGAATGCAATGGAAAATCTATGTGATTGAAATCAGCACTGGCAGCAAGTGCCATTCTATCACCATACACGGCTCCCGGACCCTTAGGAGTCATTTTAATACTTGATAGATTCCAATTATAATTTCCTGATAAATTCATTTCAAAGGTGAACTTATTTACAACAGCATCGTCACTGTATGAAGTCAGTCTAATTATGCAACCATTTGCACAGTTTTCAAAATTAGCCATCTTCCACAGGAACCGAAATCGTTTACTGCCTCTTGGATTACCAGCAACAGCAACCCCCGGAGTTGCTGTAAAGTATCCATTTGGATTTGTCAATACTCCATCCATGTCAAACCACATAATGTCATTATTGAACTTTCTTGATGTTGGAATGCTCGTTTCATCTGTTAGCACATTCAGTTGATTACCTTCAAATGTTTCATGCACAAGATAAACTATAGGAGCAGAGCCACCAGCACGCAAGATAGATGATCTTGGTGTTAGTTGTCTTGGATTTAATGGGTTTTGTCTTTTAATCGGCATATCAATTTATCCTACCAGTATGCAACAGTTGCAATTGTGTCAGGTGCTGTGCCTTTGAAATAGATGTCTGCTTCCATTGCAAAGATGTCAATGCTTGCACCTGCTTCAAGTTTAATATCCTGTGATGCTGAATCACCAACAAAGATTGATGCACCGTTTGCAAGATTCGCAACAATTGTGACTCGTGAAGTGTTCTTTTCTCCAATAGCAGCTGCACTTGCTGCTGCAACAATGGTTTTTGTTTTGAATGACATTTTTAATTATCCTTTATACAAGTTATTCAGCATTGTCAGTTTCATCATCTTCATCTGGTTCATCTGGTTCATCAATGTCATCAGTGTCAGATTCAGTTTCATCATCTTCAAGCCCATCAAGATGTTCATCTTCTGTCACTGTTGTTTCATCAACTTCTGGTTCTGGCTCGCTCGGATTCACTTCAACGAGTGCCATCGGTCTTAAATATATATCTTCTTGATCTTCATCAATTAGTTTTCCAAACATTTCACGAACCTCATTCACTTTCAAATAAGGCAAGATCGGTGTTATTGCAATAGCAAGTTCAGCAAGATCAGCTTGCAATGCTTTAACTTGTGACCAATCGAATTTGAACATTAAATTTGTGTCGGGATCTTTTATCCGTAGCAGATTGATTGTCATTGAGTCTGCAAAATCATTCCACAGACTGATCATTGTGCCACGATAGAATATTTTTTCAGCTGCTTCAAGATTCGGTGATGACAATGGACTGTTTTCTTGAGCAACACGAGCATGAACCAAAAGCGGTGGAACACCAAACGCTGCACAGATATGACTTTCTGCCATTGACGATAAACCGGGCCAGTCTAAATCTTTCAGCGGTGCAATGAATGATGCACTTGCACCTTCACCTGTTAAGAATAAAGGACCGCCACGCTTGCCCTTGCCAACTGCTTCTGCAAGAAGTTCACGCATTTCATTTTGTTGTGTTGGTGTAAACTCCTCAGGTTGATGAAGTATCATGCCCGGCACTTTCATGTTTTCGAGCATTTCAAGAATGTAATTATCCTTTTCACTATCCAGCTTAAAATCCCTATAACAGGCTTGCATTGGAGCAATGCCGTCAACCAATGATTGCGGGTCAACAAATCTTCTGTATATCATTGCTTCTGGCATTACTGTAAATTGTTTTCCTGATGGGATGTTCACTTTGAAGTGATCAATGAATCTTGATTGTTCATCAGATCCAATTGTTAATTTTGGAATAAGTTTGCACCACGATGTTGGCAAGGGCCAAAGCTCTGCAACTTCACCAGCTTTGTTAAACCACTTCCAGATGAATGATTGACCTGTCAGATCCATGTGACTGATGTCAAATTCATATAAATTCGTTTGTGTTAAATATGCGTTTGGTCTTTGTATGACTTCAAGCTCTTGCATTCCATCAACAATATTCCATTTCTTTTCATCGTCATAGTATCCGATTTCAAGATTTGCTTCAGGAAAAGATGTCATATGCTTTCTGACACAAGCATAAATCATTGCATGAAATTTGAATACCACTTCTTGCTCTGTCTGTGATAAGTTTCCCCACATTTCCGATAAACTGACAGAGTTGCTTCCAAAGATCGAGTCCCAGCCAGTTGATGCAGACATCAATCCATCTTGTGCAGTTGCTTGACCTTTTGACCGTATGACTTTACGGATCGCCCATTTTGCAATGCTTTTATATAGATTCATCGACTCATTCCCATTCTACCCTTGCCAGTGATTTCTTTGTATAGAGCAACAACAAGACTGTCAACTTGATCATCATGCTTTCCAGATGGAAATGACAAGAACTCTGAAATCCATTCTCTATTCCATTCTGATTCAACAAGATAAACATGACCAGCTTCAAATATTGGTTCAAGTATGCTTGCACGAGCAACTTTGTCTGTTTGTGGTGTGACTTTTCTGACAACAGCTTTGCCATGCAGCACATCTTTGATCAAATCATAGGTATCCTTATATCCTGCAACAACTTCAATGACAACTCTGACTTCCATGCCGTCATCTTCAGCAGCTGCAATCATCCATTTGTTTCTTTTAGTTGCTGTCAATTGTCCACGCTTAACGTCACTGATATAAATTGCTCTGTTTTCAGCATCATATGCAGCATAAGTTCCAACTGTATAATCGGGATCAGATTTCACACGCTCTTTTTCAGATGAAGCAAGATCCCAACCCCTATACCAAATTAATCCATCAGGAACATCTTTTGCTTTAATAATTTTACATAGATCAGCACGAAGCATATTGCCTGTTCTTGGTTTTGGCTCCTGTAAGCCTTGGGATTGCCATGCATACAATCCCATAAAGGATCTCATAGTTTTATACCACTTTTCAGTGAACCGCTCTGTGAATAGATATTCTTTTGTGTTTTCATCTTGAGCTGGAAATTTTAACATCTCAAATTCAGGGAAGTCCTCATCATAGTCTTTTGACAGTTTGTCATTCTTCCTTTCGATAGTGCCGACAACATCATCTTCATGCCATCTGTTCGCAACAATGACAACTGCATGAACAGGTGCCAGTCTTGTCAGCAGATCAGATTGAAATGACTCCCATTTCTTTCTTCTGATTGTTTCTGATTCAGCCTCTTCACGGTTTTTGTAATAATCGTCAACAATCAAAATGTGAGCACCACGACCGGTGATTGTGCCACCGATGCCAGCTGAATGCACAGCACCTTTGCCACCTGTGACATTCCAACTGCCTAAAGCAGACCGATCTTGTTTGATTCCGAAGCCGTGTGATGCTCCAACAGTCTGTGTGATCGCTCTGCAATCATATGACATGCTTGAAGCCAGTATGTAGTTATAAGAAGCAATTATGACTTCATGGTCACGATTTCTAAGCAGATGCCAAGCTGGATAACGTCTTGAAGCAACATCTGATTTACCGTGCCTTGGTGGAATACATATGCAAACATAAGCAGATTCGCCCGATTCAACTTGCTTTGTGACCTTATCGAGTGCATCAAGCATGGCTGTGGTATGTCTGCCGTATGTATAATCTTTTGATGGCGGATATAATCTGAAAAATACAGCGAATGACTCAACCGACTGTCTGGTGATCAGTTCCTCAATCGCATGTCTAGATTTTACTGATCCGTCACTCATTGCCAGGTTCAGAGTTAGGATCAACATCACTAGCAGCATCATTTTTGTTAAGGACAGCAAATTCCGCAATTGATATTCCCTGTTCTTTCATAATTTCCAGCAGTTCTTCATCCGTGTGTTCGCTCAAAGGATTGTTGGTAACTGTCTGATGAATGTGGTTCGTGTTCTTCCAATCTGATGGCATTCTGTTGATCAGCCAGAACACTTGTGCTTTGACATTGCCTTTGATAGCTGACTTCAACAATGCCTCCTCAACCATCACTGTTCTTGCTTTGCGTGCTTGTATAGTGGCATCACTGTATTTCAGAAGAAAGTCTTTATGCTTTGGATCGCCACTCTTACGCCAAACCATTAATGTTGCTCTAGTGAAATTAGCAGCTTTCAATGCTTCCTCTTGAAACGCACCTTGAGAGATGTGCTCTAGGAACTCATTCTTTTGTTCTTCTGAAACAGGCATGTTCTCACGCTTTTAGTATCATTTCAAATGGGACAAACATATATAGCGAGCATTTCGTAAAATTTGTAAAAAGTCGTTTTCTCTTTCTTAAATATGTTAGTCCCATTTCACGATTGTTGTTTTTTCTTTTTTTTTCGGTTTTTTTTGCTCAAAAAATCACTAAAAATTAGAACAAGAAAAACTTAAGATTTGAGATAATTATACAACTCAATTAATCTTTTCAAGCTAAAAGACTTAAGATTATTTTGTTAAGAAAAGAAGTGAGACCCATGCAAGAGTCTTTGAAGATTCTAGTAAGATGCTTTGATGACCCTATTAAGGGTCACAAGTAAAGGTAAAAGTAAAGGTAATAA
>QNEY01000002.1 GCA_003645385.1 Gammaproteobacteria bacterium
ATGCTAATCTGTGTGGTGCTGATCTGGATGGAGCTGATCTGGATTTTTCATCCCTACCCTTATGGTGTGGGGGATTAAGCTTTAGGATTGATGAAAGATTGGCAAAGCAACTAATGTATCATACGTTACAAATAATGGATTACAGCGGAATTGACATTCCTCAGAATATTGAGGAATTACAGGCGTTTGCTAACGGCTTCCATCAGGCACAAAGCGGTAGCGTAAAAAAGCTTGAGATATGCGAAAATAAGGAGGATTAGAATGGAACGAGAACTTGAACTATTGAAAGAGATGTGTGATGATTATGGTGCAGCTTGCAATCAATGTGGTTGCTATAATGAATCCGGAGAATGTTATTGCGAAATAGGGTTTGATAATTTCTCCCCTGACAAAATCAGGCAGGCGATTAAAGAATGGCAAAAGAGCAAAGAGTATAAAGTGTCATTTGAGCTGATTAGCGTTGACTTTGAGAAGAAAGAATCTGTTTTTAGAGTGAAAGAAGAGAATGGTGAGCAGGCGTGTGCATATGTTGTTGGTAATTCTTTCGACAGCTCATTGATTGATGATGTTTTTACTATAGATTTTGGGTGGCAGCACTACCGAGCAAACAATGAAGAAGCAACGGGGTTTACTGACGCTTGCAAGCTCTTCGCAATCGCACTTGCTAAGTTCATCAAGACCACTCCGATATATGACAGTCACATAAAGAATTATGGTAATGACAATGGATAGTATCAATATCAGCTATGGACTTAATGTGCTAAAACCAGCCGTTAAAACTGTAACGCTGGAACAGGTCATCAAGACTATACGCACTAACAAAACTCTGGCAGCCAAGATTAAGGCTGTCAGGGATGCACCTGACAAGAAAACAAAGTCAGAAAAGAAGAAGCTGTTACCGTTCTTTTCAGGGGCAACATTCAAAAAGGATTACTGTAATAATGCGAATTTTGAACACATCACAGTGATTGTATTTGACTTTGATGATCTTGGCTCTGAGTTATCGTCGACCTTTGACCAACTCATTAAATTACCCTTTATTTTGGCTGTTTTCGTCTCTCCAAGTGGGGATGGCCTGAAGGTCATCTGTAGGTTGCCCAAGCTGGTCAAATCGGCTGAGGTATATTTACAATATTGGCATGAGTACTCATCTTTTTTCCGTGATCAGTACAAGCTTGAGAATGATCGAGGCACTAAGGATGTCAGGCGGATATGCTACTTGTCAGCTGATCCAGATGCTTATTACAACCCTGCAGCAAAAGCAATGTACTCGTTTGATCCGGCAAAAGCAAGAGACTTTGACCGACCGGGCAAGTTACTTGCTGACTCTAACAAGCAGGCACAGATTGAGTATGACGGTGATGCGAGCGACTCAGATCTATTGTCAGCCGCTAAACATCTATCAAATCGATCGTGGGAATATAGTGATTGGGTTAAAGCTGGCATGGCTCTTGCTTCATTGGGTGCATCTGGTCTAAATTACTTTCTGGCAATGTCGGACAATGCTAATTATGATGACTCTCAGCAATCCTTAGTTGATACGTTCAACGGATTTTTAAAGACTAAAAACGGATCTGTGCATATTAGTACATTCTTCCATTTTGCGATTAACACAGGCTGGGATCGACCAAAAGCAAATTTTCCAGCAGCCGATGCTTTAGCAAAATCGAAATCTATTGAGAGAAAGAAAACTAAGGTATCGGCTGATCCCATCAAATTTTGGACTTATGACAGCAAGAAAAATATCGTAATCAACCAGTCAACTATTACTGCATTCTTGGAGCATTTTGGATTTCGGAAACTATTTGTCAATGAGCTGGTGTTCAGCTTTGTGCAGGTGCAGAATAAGATAGTCAGACAGGTTACACCAGTATTGATCAAGGATTTTGTCCTTGACTGGTTGGATGATCAGGATGCGATACTTGATGAGCTGAAAGCAATGCGAGACGGTGAGCCTGTGACCATTAATATCTGGAACACAGCAGTCAAAGATGTTTTGCTTGCAAAAGCGGGCTTATTCCGAGAGGACAAGCTTGAGTTCTTGAGGACGGAGGATATTAAGTTTGTCAAGGACTCCAAGCATAAGGCGTTCATTTTCTTCAAAAATCGATTTGTCGAGATCACCAAAACCGGATCAAAGATCAAGGATTATAAAGATTTGAAAGGCTGTGTCTGGGCGAGCAGAGTTGAGGATCGTAATATCACAGCAGATGCAGGCAACAGCGGGGATTTTGAACAGTTTTGTGTTAATGTAGCTAGTGGCGGCAATGCAACCAAAAGACTTGAGTCATTACGCTCAATGGCTGGATATTTACTTCATAAGTACAAAGATCCCACAGATGCAAGAGCTGTTATTTTTATTGATGCAGCGATTAGCGACATGGGGCAAGCAAGCGGAGGCACTGGCAAGTCATTATTCTGCGAAGCACTGGGCAAGATGGTGTCAACTCACAGTCAGGACGCTAGAAACTTCAAATTCGGTAATCAATTTGGGTTCCAGAACGTACAGCCTGGGTTAGGATTATTCATTTTTAATGACGCAAATCCGACTTTTCCGTTTGGTAAGATGTTCAGCATGATCACAGATGGCATGATGACTGAGAAGAAGAATAAAGACGCTGTAGTTCTCTCTTTTGATTTATCACCTAAATTCATGATCACAACTAACTACATCATAGGTGGCATTGATGCAAGCTCTCAGAGACGACAGGCAATTTTTGAGTTTGCTGATTTTTATAGTGTTGAGCATAGACCGATTGATGAGTTTGGTAAAGCTTTCTTTAATGATTGGGATGCTGATGACTGGAACTCGTTTGACTGGTTTATGATCAGCTGCATCCAATATTATCTGGCTAATGGTATTATTGATGCAGGTGTTGTAAATCTGCGATACAAAAAGCTACGAGCTGAGATCGGATCAAGCTTTGCTGATTGGATATTGGATCAATGGCGATTGGCAATGATCGACATGGCTGATGCAGGATTTGCCCGGATAGGCGGCAAGCTGAAGGATATGAAATTGAGCTACATCGAGACGTTCGGCGAAGCTAAGAAAGCTACGCCAAATTATATGAACACAATATTGAAGCGATTTGCCAAAATTTATGGGCTTGAGTATGTTGATGTCAGGACAGGCACACACCGAGAGTTTTATGTGTCTGGCACAATACAAGACGAATCATTCATAATGTCACTTGGTGAGACCAAAACAGGTGAAGTGGCTAATAATAACCAAGAACAAATCCCGTTCTAAATATGGCGATTATGCCACAATTAAACAGGAGTATTAAATGAAAACTTACATAGTTCTTGAGAGCAAGGCAATTCTGACTTTTTCTAAGCAAAACAGTAATTATTTACTGGGTTTAACAAATCGGGAGAATGAAGAATGCATGCTTGAAGAGATTACTCTCAAGCAAATGGGAGAACTAGTGAAAATGATAAACATAATGGTCAAACAGGAGGAGGAATGAGTAATGTCAAAATATGTAATAACACAGATATAAAGCAACTGAGGGAGCTTGAGGAAGCTGACGGGTATTTTAGGGACACCAAAACTCAGCTGAGAGTAAAAGGATGGAATGTCAAGTGCACATACAAGGAGATAACAGATACTTTCTTCCTTGAAAAAATGGAAGGCGACACAAGCGAGAATATTATTGAGCCTGCTGTTATTTATTTTGACATGATTAATGACGGTGAGATTGACCCTTACCAAACAGAGTTTGAGGTAATCTCCACAGTTTTCTTTGATGTTCCGGTTATCAAGCAAAAGAAAGACAGTAGCCAACTAGAGGTTTTTGACAACACAGGGGGAGAAGCAAATGACGCGGAGTGAATTACTATATAAATACACAGAAGTAACAAGGTTGTATGTTGACTATCTTGAAATGATACTAAATGCAAACATTGAATATGAATGCGGAACAAGGTATAAGGTGGGGTCATTCTATATGGATTGGCGGGATATATATTTTGCGGTTAATACGGTGATGCCCCCAGATTTAGTATGGGCATGGATGAGGGTTGACGCGGAAGTGAGAGAAAGTTTAGAGAAATGGTGGCAACATAAACCTTAACAAGGAGGAGAAATGACACGAGACAACTTACGATGCCAGTATGATAATGTAATGAGCATGTACACTGGATACTTAGAGATGATACTTGATACGGAGATTGATAAAATAGGAGATCAGGTTTACAACATTGGTGATTATTATTGCAGTGATCGAGATATTCGATTTGCGGTTGACTCAGGAATGCAATCGGAAATGATATGGAGTGTGGGAAAATGACTAACCTACACAATGGCGATTGCCTTGAAGTGATGAAGGGATTTGAGGACAACTAGTGGCACTTACAATACAGATAAGGGATTGGGCGATAATGCAAACGGGGTAGGTAGCGGAGTAAAGAAGCATATATCTAATGACCAACAAGGCAGATTCCCCGCCAATATAATACTCGATAATGAAGCAGCGAAATTGCTGGATGAACAGACTAACGACAATGTGTCGAGGTTCTTCTATGTGGCTAAGCCTAGTAAGGCGGGGCGGAATAATGGGGTTGAGGATAGTAAGGCGGATGACCCATATAAAATCAGGAAGCAAAACAACAAAAAGAATTTTCATCCGACTGTCAAGCCGGTAACGCTTATGAAGTACTTATGCCAGATGACACAAACGCCCACAAAAGGCAATGTACTTGATCCGTTTATGGGGATTGAGAGGAATGAGGACTATTTCAACCTTGCAAAGACAAGGATCGAGAACGCTAATTTGCAGACTGAGCTGACGCTGTAGGAGGCGGAGATGAAGATTGATAATGTATACAATGAAGATTGCATAACGACAATGAGCAGGATGCCTGATGGGTTTGTTGATCTGGTGGTTACTTCTCCACCTTATGATAATATGCGGACATATAACCAGGACATTGATAAATCTTGGGGTGATCATGTTTGGAAGCCGATTATCAAGGAGTTATTCAGGGTAACTAAGCGTTGGGGTAAGATACAACTTATGGAAAATAGCAAATCTTTCCCAGCTAGGTGTTGAGGAGCAATTAAGAACAAAAGAAAATGGATTGGATCAGAATTATCAAGCGAATATTGCGATATTATCAACAAGAGAATCGGTATTGTAATGAGCCAATTAATGATTGATTTTTAGTGTGTAAAATCACCCGAATTTTGACCAGATTATAGACGTGGAATTGAGTGTTGAATATTGGCTCAGAAATGGGCTGTTTTTAGGGGTTATTTGCCAATGACAATTTTAAAATCAAAATTGTCACAGATTGCAAAAAATTGTCATAAAATTGTCATTTTAGTTAGGTTGCTAATAGTACGGTTCCGAAGCAATGACAAATTTGCATCTTTTTATGACAAAAATGACAAACCCACTTTTAAAATTGTCATAGGTCAAGTTGTTGCGGCACAGCATTATAAGAAAAGTGCAATGACAAATTTTATTTGCACTTAAAGCTATACAACACATAGAGTTAAAGCGAATCTATGACAAATATGACAGTTTTTTTACGTAAACGTAAGGGAATAAAAATATATGTATATATAGGGTAAATAGAGAGAATATGTATAAAAAGCCAATATATATATAAAACATAGCGAAAAACTGTCATTTCTGTCATAAACTGCCCTAAAACATTGACTACGACCAGCCGGAAGGCACTTTTCAAAATTGTCACAAAATAATTTTTAGAGGATAAAAACAACAGGAGGATTAATGGAGCAAATTAACATTGATTTTGAGGCTAAAAAACAGGCTATTTTTTGCATGCAAAAAGGCACCATAAAACTACGAGATTATCAGCAGAATATTTATGAGGAAGCGATTAACATTTTGAACAAATACGGTCTCGTTTATCTGGCACTTGAAACCAGGCTCGGCAAGACATTTATTGCAGCATTTCTGGCTGACAAATTTCTAAAGGATCAGAACCAGAGTTTTCTATTTGTCACGAAAAAGAAAGCGATCCCAAACATAAAAGAGAATCTCGAGGATATGGGATTGGCTGCCAGATGCAAATTGATCAACTATGAGTCAGTTCACAAGGTCAAAGAGTTTTATCCTGTTATCATTCTGGATGAGGCTCACAGGCTCGGGTCATTCCCGAAAAAGTGTAAAGCAGTCAAAGTGCTTGAGAGGATGACAAGGAACTCATTGATCATTTACCTGTCAGCTACACCAACACCGGAATCATTAAGCCAGATTTATCATCAATTGCAACTATCCTCACATTCACCGTTCACTCAATATGCTAACTTTTACAAATTTGCTCGCAAATACGTCGACGTGAAGCAAAAGAAGATAAAAAAGGGTTTATCTGTTAACGATTATTCAAATGCCCGAGAATCGCTTATTATGCCTTTGATTGCTCCGCTCACTATTAAGTACACTCAGGAGCAAGCAGGATTCCCATTCCCCGAGATTGATGAGCGGATCGAGTTTGTCAAGATGAATGATAATGTTAAGTTGTTGTCAAACATACTATTAAAGCATAGCTTCTATCAGAGTAAGTTACAGCCGGAGTATTTTATTGACATCGGCAGTGCAGCGGATATGCAAAATAAGATACACCAAATCAGCTCAGGCAGTGTAATTTTCAAAAATGACCAAGATGAGCCGGAGTATATGATTCTGGATGAGGCGAAAGGCAGGCGATGCAAGCAATTAATCAAGGGCAAGAAAACAGCTATATTCTACAAATTTATAGGCGAGAAAAACATCATAGAATCTACCTTAGATCAGTGTAACTTAACCAATGACCCGATTGAGTTTGAGTCTAATAAAAATTGCGTGTTTTACGGCCAAATACAAGCCGTTAAGGAAGGTATCAAGCTAAAGTCAGCAGAACAGATCATTTTCTTTAATATCTCGTTCTCTTGGACGGATTACGCTCAGGCAAAGAACCGACTACAGGACATGCACCGGGAGCATCCCCCTAAGCTGATCTGGTTATTCTCAGAGGATGGAATTGAGCAGAAGATATATAAGCGACTGATGAAGAAAAAAAGCTTTACAACAATACACTTCAGGGCAGACTATGACTACAAGTATGTAAAAAAACAGGAGCAACAATGAGCGAGCAAACAATACAATCAAGGATAATGAAGGATATCAATAGCCGGAAGGGTTGTCACGCTTTTAAGATTGTCAGTGCAAGTAAAGCAGGCTGTCCGGATATATTAGCCTGCATCAATGGTCACTTCATCGGGATGGAGATCAAGAAGCCTGGTGAGATTCCTACACCACAGCAGGCACACCGACTAACTCAGATTAGATCATCTGGCGGCGTCAGTGTCTGGTTTGATAGCTTTGACAGTTACTTTGACTGGATTGAACGGTTCATTCCTAGGGCACTATTTGAGGTGGATGATTCGTTCCGTGAGTTAGCACCGCCAACGGCAAAAATAATAGAGGAGTTGATGATATAGCAAAATAATACTTGACAAGTGTTTTAATGCGGATAGAATATGGTTGAGAGATTGAGAGGGGGCTGAATAATGCTAATGCCTGCACACCTGCAAGCTGAGTTGATGGATCGCTTTAGTCTTACGGACAAACAGGTTTACGCTGTTTACTTGGGTGTGTTACATTATCCTATTCCTGCCGATTTCAAGTTGGCTTTACAGCTTGCAGGGTACAAAGACGATTCAAAGACCTTAACAAACACAGCTAACCGATTAAATAAATGCAAAAAAATAATTGCACTGCGAAAATATCTCAAAGCGAAACGAAAGAGACGTGATGATGATATTGAGCTTACGGACGAGAAAGCATTATTGACAAGCATCATCAAGCATGATCCAGCTGACCTGTTCAAGGTTGAGATGATTGACAAGTATAATGCAGGTGAGGTTGTAGGATCAAAGCCGGGAATCAGGCAATTAGCTGTCACGGAGTTGCCGGAGAAGACAAGACTAGCTTTGAAGCATGTACGCTCACACACTGACAAATACGGTCAAGTACACTTTGAGTACATCGCACATGATAAGATTGAAGCGATTAAAGCAAAGGCAGACATTAAGAACCCTAAGACGGAGAAGGATCAATTCGAGATAGTATTCGAGGAGCGGCGCAATGAAGAAGATCATTAAGTTTGCTCCTGATTACTTTTTGCCACATCAGCAAGAGTTCCTTGATTCAGAGGCTAAGCAGAAGGCATTAGTCACCGGTTATGGTGGCGGCAAGACGTTTGCGTTCATCTGGGAAACATTCATGAACCATCTATTCCTTGTCAATAAGGAAGGTCAATCAAACGGCTGGATAGTTTATCCTACATTCAGCATGGCAGAAGAGCTGTTTGTTGAGCCGTTCTTAATGCTATTAGATAGATACGAGATAGATTACAAGTACAATTCAACAAAGCATCTGATATCCTCTGAGTATGGTAAACTTAGACTGTATCAACTCCAGACTCCTCATCGGATGGTAGGTGCAGAGCTGACATTCTTAGGGTTTGATGAGTTTGACATTGGCAGTTACAAGAACTGTGACATAGCATACAAGAAGGGTGTTGGACGATTAAGAGGCAGCAATAAGACCAAGATGTACTTTGTCACTACACCAGAGGGATATCATTACATACACAAGCTATTTGTTGAGGATAATGAGGAGGGCGAGCGGCACTTGATCAAAGCCAAGTCAACCGACAACCCTTACTTACCGGCTGACTACATTGATGATCTCAGAAAGAACTATGACAGCAAGCTAGTAGAGCAGTACATGAACGGTGAGTTTGTCAATCTGCGAGGCTCTGCGGCTTACTACGAGTTTGACAGAGAGCGACATTGTAAAGATTTTGGCATTCACAACGCTGAGAAGAAGCCACAGGTGTTATATATGGGGATGGACTTCAATGTTGATCCGATGTCAGCAGTTGTGGCAATCAAGCGAGATAATAAACTAATTATGTTTGATGAGATAATTTTGCGGAACAGTAACACCCGGCAGATGATCGATGTGATCAAAGAGCGGTATCCGGGTGCATATATATCAATTGCACCTGACCAGACAGGCGGCAGCCGTAAGACATCGGCTGAGATTGGAGTAACGGACATCCATCTATTAAAGCAGGCAGGTTTCAAGATACTTGGCAGCGGCACAAACCCAAGTGTCAAGGATAGCTTGAACGCTGTCAATGCGGCTCTATATCAAGGTAGACTAGAGATTGACAAGCGATGCACTGCATTGACAAATGACTTTGAGAAGGTCGTGAGAGATGATGCAGGTGAGATTGACAAAAAAGATAGTAATCTTTCACATATTTCAGATGCAGGTAGATATTTAGTTTGGTCACAGTTCCCATTATACGGATCAGCAATAAGGACAAGAGGCAGATAATGACATTAATACAGAATGGCAAGAGACTAGCCAAGTGGCGGCACAACATAGAGCGACAGCTTGACATTGCTGAGAGGATAGCATTCTTGGACAATCGACAAAAGGATTTTCTGTATGCTGACTTGAGGCTGATATTCCCTGAAACATACGCCCAGATGGTTAATTTTGCTTTATGCTTGCCGACAACCCAAGAGATAATCGAGGAAATCTCAATGATATTCCAAGAGCCTCCGACAATAACCTTGCCAGATGATGAGGAATTGGAAGAGAACTTGGACCAGATGCTGAAGAAATCAAGATTGGGCATCGTCCTGAATGATGTGAATAAGCTAGTCAACTTGACAAATATGGTGGGTGTAATGCCTGTATATAGAGATGGTAGAGTTGACCTGGATGTATTGACAGGCGATAATCTATTTGTAACTCAATCAGATGCAGACCCGACACAGGCTGAAGCTGTGTATTATCAATATGGGATAGTAGAGGACTCACCGACAAAGGCGGAGAGCATATGCAAGTATGTCAAATTAACAGCTGACACAGTGTCATTCGTCGAGATCAACGCACACACGGGTGAGATTGCGAACGAGACAGATGTTGAGTATCACGGATATAATCAGATCCCAATTGCATGGTTTACGAATACGGTACAAACTAACACATTCTGGCCAACAAAGGATTGTCCTGTGGTGGAGTGCAACCGAAAACAAAATATAGTAGCAACTGACAAGATGCTGGCATTGAACATGACAGTACCTACATATTACCAGACTACGAGTCAGGAAAGTACAGACAGCGGCACTGTCATTGGTCGATTGGGTGTCATTAATCTACCTATGGAGTACGGCGGAGGTCAAGCAAGTTGCGGCTATGTGCAACCAGACTGGACTATCGACAAGATGGATGCAGCTATCGAGGAAATGAAAGTAGTTGTCGGATTAGCTTATGGGATTAACCCTGACACGCTGAGATCAAAGGGCGGTAGTGCATTTAGCTCTGGATACCAGATGCGATTGGCACAACAGACGCTGATGAACCGGATCAATAAGGAGAAATGGTTTTATTTAGAGTCTATCGAGGAGCTGATCAGGCTGATGATGGCATGTAGCACAATGAATAATGACAAGTCATTTAGTAATGCAGAGAGCATGCGAATATTAGTTGACCTTGCACCTATTACGTTTGACGAGTCACCGATTGACACATTAGATTATTTAGAGCGTTTGGTGATGGCAAATATTATATCTCCTGCGGAAGCAAAACGGATTATCTCAGGCAGTGAGATGTCAACAGATGAAGCAATGGAACAGATTAAACAAAACAAAGAAATGAAAGAAGAATTGAGGGGCGGGATTGATCCGCTTGACCAGACAGAGGCATTAAATGACTGACAAAATCTATGAGGCTAGTGTTGACAAGTACAACAGGCTGATTGACAAGGCTACTGACAAACTTAACAAGTCAGTTGCTCTGTATGTCAAGGATTTTGATGTTGACAAACTAGGTCGGATCACCAAATCAAAGGCAAACCAGAAGTTGGTTATGAACTTTGACAGATGGCTACGGTCACAACTCGGATCAAGCGGATATGATGGAGTGTTGGTTGATTTTGCGAAGGATACAAAGCCGTTTATTAATAAGGTTATTGACTGGCAGGCAACCGAAGCGGGAGCGGGTGTTATTCCAATAGTGTTGAAGTCCACTGACATTTCGTCGATTGTAGCAATGCAGAAGATTGACTACAGTCTTTTGGACAACCGGATCACCGCATCAATAAGTTCAATAAAAGAGCAGCTGTATAGGTCAATGGTACTGGGTGAGGAGTGGAGTTCTGCAACAGGATTTATCAAGACATCATTAGATAAAAATTTACAACAGTACACACAGACATATATTAACACATCCCGGAGCTTATTAATCCAGGAGATGGAGGATGTTTCTGCAAGTCATATATCTGGTGAGCATTATTGGGAGTATATTGGCCCCGACGACAAGAAAACAAGAGAAATCTGTGTTGAGGCTCTGAACAAGAAAGTATTTACAGACGATGAGCGGCAGGCATACATTGACGAGCACGGTGTCAGGTATAATTGCCGACATATATTTATGCAAATCACGAAAGAGTATTACGAAGAGTATTCAGGAAATGAAATTGACAAATAACCAAATAACCAAATAACAAGAAGGATAGAACGATGGCGTTGAGCACACTAAAAGGGATTGAACTAGGTGATTTTATTACAGTTGATCACGACACTAACACAATCAGCTTTAAGATCCAGAATGGAGCAATTAAGGAGAATGGATTGAATGGTTGTCAGGTTGACAACATGATTGAAACTGCCAAAATTATTATTGAAGGGCTGAACAAGAACTTCCCATCTGATTTTAATACTTTTGCAATTGAAGGACTAGACAAGTCATTGATTGCATTAAAAGAAAGAAAAAAAGACAGAGAGCATAGAGGCGTTGAAGGTTTTGAAAAGAAGTAAATTGACAAATAACACAACCATCGAGAACAGAACTCGTAAAAATGGAGGTACAAATGGATTTTAAGGCAATCTTAGCCAAACATGGGATCGAGAACGAAGCTGTCATTGCTGACTTGCAAACAGCTATTGACACATCTAACATGATACCCAAAAGCAGATTTAACGAGGTGATCAGCCAGCGAAATGATTTACAGGCTACTAACACAGAGCTTGAGAATAATCTTGCAAAGGCAACCGCTAACTTGGGCGATATCAAGGTAAAACTCACATCGGCAAAATCTGAGAGTGCAAACGCACAGGAAGAATTGAAGGTGTATGTTGACAAACGTAATGAGCTGATGCTTGCAGACTGGAACAAGAAGTCTGCTGTTTTCGACGTCAAGAAAGGCGACGCCAATTTTGAGAAGTTTGAGAAGATCAAGCAAAAGTTCAAATTTGCTGACAAGGATACACCGTTAACTCCTGAGCAAGTTGACAATAATCTATCACATTACAGGACATACGACGAGATCGGATATTTCGGAAGTGATAATACAAACGCACCTGCATTACCGAAGGGCAAAAGCAACAATGGTAATCCGGTGAACAAATTAGACGAAATATTCCCAACATAAAAAAGCGAGGTTAAAAAATGGCTAATACATTAGGGAAGCTGGTAAAGGCATGGGCTGGAGCTGGTGAAGAACATCTTGACGATGTATCAAAACATTCTGGATTACTTGAGGTTCTTTCTTTTAGAGGAGCTTCACATGGTCTTTCTGACAAATTCAGGATGAAAGTAACATTGCCGGGCAACTCTAACAGAGGTTTGAACGGTGGAGTTATTCCAACAAGCGGAACGGGCAAGTTGCTCCAACAGGATTTAGCATTGATCGACTCTCTCGAAGAAGTTGACAAGACAGAAGCCGAAGGGTACCCTGGTGGAGTGAACGCTTATTTCAAAAGCGAAACACCCGGACATATTGAGAGCATGTTACAGACTATTGCCTATCAAATGTTCTACGGAACAGGCAACAACAAAACCATCAAGGGCTTTGCACAGTACGCAATAGACAACGGCAAGGCAACAACTTTAGGCGGTTCAGCTGGTAATGATATTTTCTGTGTAACGCTTAAAAAGAATGTTTGCGAAGGATTGTATAATGCACAGGCTGTTAATGCAGGCAATCTTGTGACTGTAGAGAATGTGAGTGGCCCAGCTGGTGTTTACAAGGTTCTTGACACTACTACAGGCGAAGAGCTGAAAGTGTTACAGACTTCTTTTGAGTCTCGTATTGGATTAAGAGTTGGAGCACAACACAGTGTTGCAACACTCACCAATGTTGATGCAACTCATAAGCCAACAGCAGCAAACTTGCTGACATTGATCAGAGCAGCAAAAGCAAAACCGTCAACATCATTCATCTTCGCAAACCAAAAGACTCTTGACTGGATTGGCGGCTTGAAGGCGGCAATGATGGAAATGGGTCCAATGGATACAAATTTTACTCAGTTCGTGGGCAAATTCGAGGGAATCCCTTTGATGCTTGACGAAAACATTCCAGAAGTTTAAAGGAGAAAACATGGCTATTCCAAATCAAGGTCATTTAATAGATGACAATTCGATCCTTGCAGTTAGTACAGCCGCTTCGGGGACTCTTCCTGATGGCTCAAGTGCATTGGCAGGGGTCGCCAGTGATGCTGTTTTTATTGGCCCCACTGCAAATGCAGGGCTAACAATTACAGCAATCGCAAAAACAGAGATCACTATTGCAACGGCAAAGCTCTTATCATTCGAGGTTCTTTGCGGGACAACTGCAAGTAATTGTGCAATTCCGGTTGCAGGGCATGTGTTACCATTCAATATCAACGCAGTTGATGATGAAGTTGTTATTGCAGCAGGCGACACGCTGTTTGAGTACACTATTCCACCAACTTTGTTTGGTGCTAATACTTATGTGCAGCTCAAATCATGGGCTGATGAAGACCAAAGTGGATCTTCTTACGATGCTTTCATTTCGATGACTGTTTAGACATTAACAAAGCCGGTGGGGGTGTTTTTACTTCCTGTTTGCATTCTCATCGGCATAACTAAGAGAGATTAATTATGGCTTATGACTGGTCGGCAACTACACTATCAACACTAGAGTCAATTGCAGCGATTGAGACCGAGATCAATCTCAGGTCACCGAGTGGCGAGGATGTCACGCTTGCGGATGAAATAGATATTGCATCGGCAACCAATCCGCTTGCCGGCTGTGTCGGGATATCTGTCACAGGCTCACAAGGTGCGGTAACACTAGCTGTGACGGCGGCAAGTGAGATCAAGATTGCTGATGGGCATTCGCTAACCGTGACATTCCGTGATTGTGCAACATTGACCGGATCATATGAAGAAATATTTCCTGGCATGATTGTGTATTATAAGCGAGCGAGCGGTGCAGACGTGACAATTGATGCAGATACATTATTTGCTAGTTTTGTAGTGCCTGATAGCTGTCAGGACTACATCAAGCCATATATCACATCTAGTGCAAGCAACACCGGCACTATCACAATAGCCAGTGAGCAAACTTGGCTGTCAAAGATAACAACTGCTAAATTAATGATCGGGAATATGATCCAGCAGATGTTACCTGAGTTGATAGGGGGCTATACCGGATCAACTCCTGAGTATGGTCTTGAGTACATGAGAGTAATTGATCAGGATGGTGGTGATGTATTAGATATTATTGCTAACGCTTCAGTATTTGATCTGGCAAGCGATTTGCTTACATTATCCTTGATATATGAGGACTTGATCGAAGTGCCTGAGGACGTAATGACCAGAAAGTCAGAGATGTATCACAAGCGGTTTATGGATGCTTTCGCAAATGCTAGAAAGATTATCAATCTTGATATTGATCGAGATGGAGATGTTGACAAGTATCGAGCCAAGTCAACACCAATGTTGAGGCGAATATGAGCATAGATGCAAAGATTGCAATCAAATTGCCTAACATGGATGTGTACAAAAAAGCGGTTGATGTGACACAGCCGGAGATGCTCAAGTCAGCATTATTCATCCGGCAAGAGATGTTGAAAAGGTTAGAAACAGGTCGAGATATTTTTCTAAAGCCGTTTAAGCCTTACGCAAAATCGACAAAAGAGTATAAAAAAGAAATGAGGAAGAACCCAAATATAGTCAATATGGAAGATTCTGGACAGATGATCAACAGTCTGAGAACCAATGCAAAGGTCAACAGGTCAATTGTTGACATAGCTAATGCACAACGACGAAAAATAGCTGACAAGCATATGGAAGGTCGTGGAGTTCCTAAGCGGGCATGGTTCGGCTCATCCCAAAAAACAGTAAAAAAAGTAATAGCAGACATCCGAAAAATTATGGATCAACATATTAGGAGAGCAAATGCAAAATAAACTATCTCCAATATTGGGCGACATACGCAAATTATTAAAAGAGATTCCGGGTGTAAAGACAGTTGGACATTATCCTGAGTATGTCAAAAATATTAAAAGCTCAAAGATGCCGGCTATTATGGTCGGTGTTGATAGTATTAGTTACCCGGTTGACGAAGCTCAGAACATGGGCTATACAGTCATAGCAAATATTAGGGTGATGGTATATTTGAACGTTACAACCAATGTTGAGATTGCGATCCTGGATTTGAAAACAAGCATTATAAATAAACTAAATAAAGATTTATCGTTGAATCAGGAAGTATTGCTGTTGTGGCCTACCAATGTAACGATAGGTGATTTCAGCCCTGACTTTGATTTTTACACACCTAACATAAGCGAGCAGATGACATTATTCGAGATTGATTTCGAGTGCAAGTTTTGCGATGCTATAATTGATAGATAGGGGGCACAATGCCAAAGGGAAAGATGGTCAAGTTTGAAATAATTAAGCTAGTAACATGGCAGACAGGCGGCAAGTCATACAAGCTGGGAGCTTTGAAAGAGCTGCCTGAGCATGTAGCAAAACAATTGTCAGACTGTGGCTATATCAAAATCATTAACAATAAAAAGAATAAGGGGGCATAATGGCTTTTCGACAGGGGGCTTATCCGCTAATGCTGATTGGCAAAGAAACAGCTTATGGCACTGAGCAGACTACACCAGAGAACAAGTTTGCAGATATTTGCACAATGCAGGCGATCACAAACAGTATTGACAGGGCTGTCAAAACACAGACTTACGAGCCGGACTTTTGCGAGACAACAGCGGGCACAACCGGCGGAACGGTGAGCGTTTCGGGGACATTATCACACGGTCACGCAATTTTCTTAGAGGCGTTCTTCAGCGATGATTCTTCTCCTCATGCGTTCCAGGTTGATCCAAACACATTCCAGAGTTACACGATTTACAACCTGTTCAATGGCGGTGAGGTATCAACAAAAACAAACTGGAAAGGTGACATAGCTATTGGTTGTGTATGTGAGTCTTTCAATATTACCGGATCACAAGGTGGAGTAATTGGCTATGAGGCAACATTCAGGGCTAAATCGATTGCAAGAGAGCAGGACTTGTCAGGTTTAACAACTACAACAATTACAGATGCAAGCAAGCCTTGTTATATCCCGTTCAAGTTCCAGTCGGTTACTGCCGACATGCTAAATTCAACAGTGACAAGCATTAACTCATTTTCCATCAGCTTAGGCAATGAGTTTGCTGATGACACAGTTGCTTACCAAAACTCAGCAACTAAGCTCAGGGAAATAGCGGTAAAAGCAAGCGGTGAGCTTGCTTTTGATGTTATTTATGATGCGGCTGTAGCCTTGACATATAATCCAATATTAATGGCAACAACCAACCTTGATGATGTTATCACGCTATCGGGTGGATCTGGCACGTTCATCATTACGATGTACGGCAAATATACATCTTATGATATTGCTGATCCTGACAAGGGCGTTTATGTAACATCGATTAACAAGCAACTCCAGGCAAATGCAAGCGGCTCGGCTATCTCAATAGCTGTGTCATAACAAAAAAACAAACAGGGAGGAAAAATGGCAAAGGCGAAAAAAGTGAAACTAACGGAGAACACATCGGCAAAATGGAAAAACTGTTTTATGTCAGACAATCCTGAATATATTACAGAGATATATGATGGAGAAACTCACATCGCAACTGTGAAAGGTCTATCATACTTGGATCGAGCGGCAATCAATAAAGCAGCTTTGAGCAACCAGAAGATGTATAACTTTAATGCAGATTCCGGAGAACTTGAACGAAATAAAGACGTTGATATGAATTTGGAAGCTATGCAACTAATGACAATCCATAAGGCATTAACCGGTCATCCGGATTGTTGGTTTATTGGTGGTGATGATGTATCTGTTAGAAAACTTGATAAGCTGGATCATGAGCTTATACAACTGCTCTATGTCAAAATTTCAGAGGCTAATAAAAAAGCTGAGAACATTGCAGGGCTTGAGCAAAACTAAGGCGAGTCATATTGCTCAACACAAGCCAAAAGCCGGTAGACTTGAGCAGTATGACAGAGACGCAGAGGGAAGGAATATTAAATGAGAATTATTGCAAATATTGCGACAACTATCTTGACGATAAAGGGGATGTAAAGTGCAATACAAAGCAACACGGCAAGGTTATCCCGGCGGTGGACTGGATATACAACTGGGCGCTAGAGTGGAAGGATGGCAACCGGAAATATCCATTCGGGAAAGATTGGGACGAGTTACCTTATTGGATCCCGCATTTATTACAGCGAGGTTATTTAATCTTAATGGAAGCAATCGAGGATAGATAAATGGCTCAGAAAATATTGATCGAAACAGTAGTAAACACAGGCAAGGCAAAAGCTGAGGTCAAGAGCTTAGGGACATCTTTTAAAGACTTGGCAATTAAGGTTGGCGGTGCAGTAGTAGCTTACAAAGCTCTCAAGACAGCCGGTCAATTTATGTCAGAGTCAGTCAAAATGGCAAAAGAGCAGAAAGATGTTTACAAAACTCTTGAAGTCACGATCAACAACACCGGTGCAAGCTACAAAGCGGCTAATGCAGAGCTTCAGAAACTATTTGCAACTCAGCAGAAGAACACGATATATGGCGACACAGAATCAGCGGCAATGCTCACAAAGCTCATAGAGCGAACAGGCGACTATGAGACTGCTGTCAATAATTTAGCACTGGCTCAGGACATGGCAAGCTCTACTTCTTTTGACGCAAGCTCGGCAACTAATTATCTTGGTATGGCGTTAGCAGGCAATATTGAGATGCTAGGGCGATATATTCCTGAGCTAAAATCAAGTGTCAATGAGCAATTAAAGAGTATGACTGCAACGGAAAAATCAGCTTATGCAGTTGACCTACTAACAAAAAAATATGGCGGATTATCTACAGAAGTCGATGAGAATGTACTTGCAGCGGCTAGGCTAGAGAATACTTGGGGCGATGCAAAAGAGAGTCTTGGTGACGCTTTGTTGCCTGCTGTAACTGAAGCGACAAAGGGATTGATCGGATTATCAAAGGCAGCAGAGTCATTTTTTGGGATGTTCGACACAAGCAAGGTTGCAAATGAGAGCATTGCAAGAGCAGCAGAGAACATAAAAATAATTCAAGATACATTAGTCGGTACACCCACAGCAATCCTAAAAGACGCTCTGGCAGACCAGGAAGAATATTTCAAAGGGTTGATTTCCGGCTTAGAAAAATATCCAGAGTGGCAAGATGAAGTTGAGCAGACAAGACAGAGGATTGTTGCTCTCAATAATGCGATAAAAGAGAACGCCATAGTGCAAGAGGCGGCAGCTCACGCAAGTGTTACCATTGCCGCTGAGACAAAGGCAACTGAAGAGCAAATATTAATCGATTACGTCAACAGGCAGCGAGAGATCAACGCAGAATATGATGCTCAGGAAGGCGAGCGGTTGCAGGCTACTAGTGATAACAAGGTCAATCACACATTAGAGTTATTTGAGAGGCTGGATGCGATCAAGGCGGAGAATAGAGAAAAAGAAGTGAGGCTGGAAGAAGAAAAAAACAAAACAATCAAAGCAGGTGTGCGAACATTAGGTCAAGATTTGTTGACCTTATCTCGTTCATTCGGCAAAAAAGGTTTTTTAATTGCTAAGAGAATAGCACAAGCAAACGCTATTGTAAAAGGTGCTGAAGCGGCTGTAGCGGCTTGGAATGCGGGAATGAGTGTTGGGACTGGGCCAGTTGCACTGGCAGCAGCCTTTACATTTATGTCAATCTCTGCATCAGCAACAGCGGCACAAATCCAGCAGATTGAACAGCAGAAATATGCTAAGGGTGGCGATTTTATCACAGATGGGCCACAGTCAATATTGGTTGGTGATAATCCAGGAGGTAGAGAGCGAGTCACAATTACACCTATGAGTTCACCAAATTATAATGGGCCACAAGGTGGCGACAATACAGACATCATTAATGCAATTGAGCGGCTGAACGAGACAATAATTGATAACAGGACAATCGTAAATGTAGAGGCAAAAACAATTGATCCGGTAAAAGTTTATGACCTGGCACAAACAGGGCAACGGATAGCGAGCGATTTCTAATGAGCATAAAAATTGAGGTCGGTTTTGTCCAGTCTGATTATTCCTGGCTGGCAGATAGCCGGTATACAGTCGAAGATAATTACATAAAAAAAATTACATTCGGCAGTAAAAATCTTGATGATTATAATGTTTTCCTCACAAGACCACAACGAGTCAATGTGACAATTTTTTCTCACAACTCAACATCAGCCAGAATGCTGAGAGCATTACTGCTCAGTGTTAACACGGTCAATGACAAAAATCTATTACGGAACGAATTCAAAATATTTAAAAACAATGAAGGCATTTTTGTTGGAGTTTGCGATCTTACATCAGTTCAGTACAACAATCTAACAAAAGAAATATCTTTTACACTTTACGACAGATTAAAACTTATTAACCTATACTCTGATGACACGACAAAAAGATTCAATGATGGCGGTATCAATAAAGAATCGTTTCTGCGAGGGACACCAGCCGATTTAATGTTGCGATACATTGCAGCACTTGAGCTTGATTCACAGAGATTTATTGATTTTACCGCAACTGCGACAACACCGTCACTACAAGTGGGTGGTATTGATCCGGGGGACTCAACAGAAATTATTGGATCTGAATTGATATATAAAGGACAAAATGAGAAAGAGTGGCTGACACTGAACAACTGGACTAACTATATCCCAAGAACAGATCCGCCATTTTGGCCTTTTGTTTATCATGACCACAAGCGATATTACATGATCAGGGATGCTGGCGAGCTAGGTATTCAGATATGCTGGTTCACGACTCAGTTGTTCACACAGAGTACAACCGGCTGGTCGGAGTATATAATTGCACAGAGGATCGAATGTACGCAAATCCGCATCCATAATCTGGTAGTGTCAGAGGAGCGGTTCTCGTATATCAATCCAGAGTTTCAAACATTGGGAACAGACGACACAGAAGAGCTTGCATTGAGAGTTATTAGATTCCGGAACAGGGGTTGGGATGAGTTCCTTGCTTGGTGTGCAGAATGGTCAGTTCCGCTATATGGCAACGATGTGGATGTTACACCAGATCCAAATATCTGGCGTTCTAATGTTATTTCTGGTGACTATTCAAGTGGTGGATCACATATAGCAATTGCAGGACAGCGGATCCCATCCGGACATGGCTCATCAAGATACTATATTTTTTGGGATGAGACACCGACAGATGATGTGTTTGTTCCGAGAGTATTCTTCTGGGGAGAGGTTTTCGAGCCGGTGCTAACAATGGGCAAATATTTTGTGTCAAAAATTAGTGAAGCATTGCCAACATTGCCGAGTATGTTTTCAAACTTACAGCCCGACACGCCAAAGCTGTTAGACATGATCAAGTGTATTTTGCTTTATTACAATAATTTCCTTTTTTGCGATGGTGACGGTAGAGTGATAATGCAGGATAGAGAACTGTCAATGACACCTATTGAGATCCCGTTAAGCTCAATTATTGCTCAATACGAGATATCAGGGTTGACTAATTACATATTCCCTGATAAAAATCTTTTGCCGATATCTGGTGATGACACCGGATATTTGCAAGACAAAACAGAGTTATATTATTATGATTATATGAGCGATAAAAAGATTATTGACATTGAGTTATTCAATGGCAACGATGATGATGATGTATTTGCTACACCTTTATCTTTAGGTGACCAATGTACGGTTGAATATCTTTCATCAGCAACTATCACAATAATTGACATCCAAAAAGATTATTTAAAAAACACATACAAGATAAAAGGCTGGTACTAATGGCAGTAAAAGCATTATATGGATTTGGTGGGGTTGCTTTTATAAGCACCGTTGATCAAAATATTGTGGCGAATTTTCCTTATGCAAATGGGGTTGTTAGCTTTACTGAAGAGTTCCATCTTGCTCCGGTAGTTGCACTTGACGGCACTGTGCATTTCATTCGCAAGGGATTCAGGGGCAATATTGAGGTGCTACTTGGCAATTATGACGACGATCAGACTGAGGATCTATTGATATTACAGAGCTTGATCAATGCGGGTTACATGGAGTGTTATCCGAGAAAAGCAACAGGTGATCCAGGCATTAGTTTTGATGAGGTTTCCCTTGCCGGTAGTTTTGCACCAAAAGATATTGCAATGATCAATGCAGGGCAACAGGTCAAACTAAAATTTAAGGCGAGAAATTTACTCTCTGCATTACCGTTGATCACAGCCAGGACAGCAGAGCAAAACTGGATAGTTGATACAGCAACAGATGATTATTTAGTACCTGACGCATCAGGTGATTATTTAGTATTTCATGATTAATAGGAGGTAGAATGGCAGATCCAAAAAGGATTAACCAACTAAGCACAGCATTAACAGCGGCGGCATCAGTAGCGGCATCATGTATTGCAATACAAGACGATATGTCAGCGACGGCGACAAAGTACATGAGCAGAACTGAACTGAGAAAGATGATCCTTGATATTGGCACTAACAGTGTAGCTCTTGAGACTGACGGATCAGGCAATCTGATTGCAAGTGCGGTGACAGCGACGGAGCTAAACAAACTTGACGGCACATCAGGTGCATTGGTCGATATTGGCACAGCTCAGACAATGACCGGCAAAAAAACTTTTGATGAGCTAGAGACAACAGGCACAACAACGGTTGCAGATGTTGATATTAATGGCGGCGAGATTGACGCAACACCGATCGGTGCAAACTCAGCATCTACAGTTGCAGGCACAACGATATCAGCAGCAACAAGCACGACAGCTCCGCTTGATATTTTAGGCACATCCGGTGACGGATATCTTAAAAGGATGTACCAGAAAGACCAGGATGCAGCCGGATCAGCGGTCAATAAATTTTATGTTGGCGATTTTACACTAAAGGCGGGCGAGCGGATTATCGGGGCACAGATCAAGGTTATTGTAGCAATGGGCTGTACATGGTCAGCTAAGTTTGATATTCTTGGGGTTGATCAAGAGATTGCAGCGACGGGTACATCAGCAGCAGCAAATACGATTGTAACTGCATTATTTGACTATAATGCAGACTCACCAATCTGCACAACTGGCAATAATCGGATCGAGTTCACAGGTGATGCAGCAGCCAATTTTGATGCAGCGGCAGAAGCGAAAGTAACAGTATTTTACGAATCAATGGAAGAAATGGCATAAAAAAAGGAGATATATTATGGGAAGTATGACAAATCTTGACGCACAAAAAGCAAGCATGGCAAGTGACTTTGATATTATTGACGACACATCAGCACATACAGGCACTTGGATAGCTTTTCAGAGCTACAGTGCAACATTCGGGAGCAACACAACCGATGTAACTGTAGACGGAGCGGGCAAAGATCTCAGCGGGCTCAACAGTGTGTTACCCGATGGTGATATGACCTACGGACTATTTACAAAAATCACATTGACAGCAGGAATGGTCAAGGCTTATAAAGCATAAAGGGGTCATCATGCGAGGAATGATCGGATTAGGATTACAGATCAATAAGAATCTTAGGGTTGGGGCACAAGCACCTGCAGGCTACTCAAGCAACATACTCAGGGGTGTGCCAGTATTAAGGTCTGCTCAATGGGAGACAGTTGATAAGAACGGAACGGTTGACAAAGTGCCTAATGAGGGTTACTGCCTTGACCTAAACGGAACGACCAACTATGTAGATTTAGGCGATGAAGCATCATTAGAAACTGATGACTTCCACTTTGAGATTGATGTTGAGAATAATGACACTGGAAACTACAGGAGTATCATTGCTTGCCAGGCTAACTTGAACGCTTCATATTACTCAGGCTGGTATCTCAGAAAGCAAAATGATGAGACTCTCAGACTTGGCATATACAGGTCAAGTAGCTTATTTTCGTCATGCGATACAGTAGCAACATTAAGTACTGCAACAAAGTACAGGCTAAAAGTTACTAAGATAGGCACTGCGGTCAAGATTTATATCGATGGAGTTGAGGCTGGCTCTGCTACATTGCCAACAAGCACAATCTATTATGGCGGCACTAAAAACTCAACATATTTTGGTGCTTATCGTGTTACTGATACAGCTTATAGTTTCTGGGCTGGCAAGATGGGCAATGTCAGGTCATACGATGGCTCAGGCAACCTCATAAATTCATGGCATCTTGACGAGCATGGTAGTACAACAGCCTACGATTGTGTAGCTTACAAAGATGGAACGCTCACAGGCAGCACAGCGGCTATCCACGCAACCGATAACCGATTCCAGAGCTACCAGAACGAGGTAGGCTATAAGGTAGGTGTATCTCCTACATTAATTCCAGCGGCTCTCAATGCAGATGGCACAAGCAAGCATGTTGACATTAACGGTGCGGCACTGGACTATGACGGCAGGACTAAGCTCAATGCTAAGCTGGTCAATAATAACGTGGTTACATTAACAGCAGCAGGCAGCAAGATAGAGTTTACTGATTTGACTAATTATGCTTATTTGAGCTATGAGGGTTCACTTGGTGCAGCTCCTACGGTATCAGGCAATGATGTATTGCTTGGTACCGGGTGGATCACAAAGCTAACACTAACAAACTCAACTACTAAGGTCAACAGCGTTTACACTTTTGCTGAGGGTGATGGGGTTACTGTCTATGATACTGGGACAAACAAAAATCATGGAGAGCTTGTAAGCTATTCGCACACGCAGAAAGATGCAGATACGGTTACACCTCACAACTTTATTAATGGATTTGACAAATGGATTAACGATAGCACATCGGCAGTGCTAAGGGTTCCTTTTGGCTCTGATGGCACAAGTATCAAAACAAGTGGCGACACAGTCACAGGTTATACTTGGGCAAGCCGTAATCCGTATTTCAAGGGTTATCATAATGACGCAGAAACAAAAGTAATGCAATACAAAACACCTGAGATGACAGCACTTGATGAAGGGATGGGCTATTGGTACGGTGAGCGAATAGTTGACGGTGAAGATTTGGTAAATGCAACTGAGTATATCATCTTATCAAGAGGCACTTTGAATTTCATCACATACGGTGCAGCTGACAATAATCGAGGTACAGTGTTCACCAGCTCGGGCACACCAACTCTAGGCACTGGCGATATTGTAGCGGCTACAGCATGGAGCGACACAGCACAGGAGATAGGTTTTAGCGAGATTCATGGCAACGTGTATGATGACAACATGTTCAATAAAATATTCGCAGATGTAAAACAACCTTATGCAAAGGGTAATATCTTTTGCTATGACACAGCATTGACCGGCACAACATTCACTGGAGACCTGAGCAAGATGTACAGCGTAATAGCAAAGACATATTCAAGGCTTACTCCAACAACATGGCTAACGCCTATTACAAGGCTTAGATAGGAGGTGTTATGGTAATAGCCAACATACCAACAACAGGCATTTATGGTGATGATATTGCCACACCAATAAACTCAAACTTTACTGAGCTAGCAGAGAAGAACGGAGTGTTTGCTTATCTGGCTTCGCCTACAGCAACTACAGTTACTACAGGTGGAACGTATTATACAATCGCAGGCACTTTCACAAATGCCCCGATGGAGAACTTTTCGCTCGGAACAGGGATTGACTATGACGGGTTGACCACAAAGTATTTTGAGGTTGATTGGCACGCAACGGTAAGCGGAGACAGTAATAGTATTACTTGTTCGGTGGGAATAAAAAAGAATACATCAGTAGTAACATCGTCAATAATGGGGACACTATTAAAGACATCAGGCGAGTCATACGTTCTGTCAGGCACTACGGTTGTAGAGCTTGCAACAAACGATGCAATATTATTAGTGCTAACAGCAGATGGCGATGGTGACGTAATCACCGTTGAACATTTTACAACAACAATCAGACCTTTCTTTTATTAGGAGATTAAATGGCAATTACAACGATACCATCAACAGGCGTTTACGGAGCAGACATAGCAGCCCCGATTAATACGAACTTCAGTGAAATTGACGAGAAGATAAAAGTCATGATTTTTACAATGCCGCTTACTGGCGTTGTAGATACTCGGCTCAACTGGATCGGCAACGACACAGTAATAACAACAGGCGAAACAGGCGACTACTCGACAGACTTTGGAGCAGTGAACCAGCACATCTGCATCAAGATTAATACAATAACAACAGGTGGAGACATTGTTATAACTGGCACAAAAGTACACGAGTCAACAATGATCCCAACAGCGGCAACAGAGACAATCACAGTGGACACATCTACAGATCAGAGATATCAAACCAACCTTAAGTGGTTGGAGATTACTAATATTGATGTGAGCGATTTGGATACGCCAGATTATGATGTTGAGCTTTGCGGATACTTAGATTTTGGCAACTCAGCATGGACAGTTGTTGGCTACAGAGCAGACATTAAGACATCAAGCAATACTTCTGATTTTGCTTTGCAACTGGTAAAGGTTCAGGATGACGGATCAAAAAAAATGTCATACGTGCCGATGGAAGATTACGGTCATGACTCTCTCTCTAACGGGGGCAAGTATTTTGACAATCTCAGAACAGGTGGAGATGACAGAGGCTTCACCATGACAGGCAGCGTTCCGCTTGCAGACAATAACGACAATATGTGCTATAAGGCACTTGATTTTAATAGTTATTTTACAAGCGATGAGAATGTTTTAGATGGCACGCTGAACGAAGGGTTATTAATCCATCTAGAAGGGCGAACAGCAACAGGGACAGCAAGCGGTATCTCAGCGATTGACCATATTTGCCTTTCATTATACTATACTAAAGAGGCATAATTATGACACGCACACAATTATTAACAGCGATAAATAACAGGGATGTATTACAAAACAGATATGACTATTTGCTTGTCAGGGATGAGGTGCTTGATGATGTTGTGCCTGCTTATTTCCCTGGTGCTGATAGTGATGTTACTTGGGAGCAATATGTCAGAGGTCATATTATCGAGACCGATATCTGCGAAAGCTCTGGCGGCATTGACTATCCATTAGTAATAATCTCTTTAGGCGTTCCGGATGATGATCACAAAAATCGACATAATGAATTCCCGTCAGTCTATTACTATCTCTGGATTGATTATTTTGGGGTTGAATCATTAGTGTTAGAATCAGAACTTGGCGAGTACATCGAAAATATAGAACCTGAATAATAATTATATTGACAAAGGATATAATCATGAGCGAAAATGACATTAACTATATCATAACAAAAGAGGAAACCGATATGTCAGATAGGGAATTGTTTGATCTGAAAATGGAACGTATTGACGAGAAGATTTCCGGCATTTTGGTCAGTAATGCAAGTCTCACGTCAGCGGTGAGTGAGCTGTCAAAGATTGTAACTAGGCTGACTGTCCAGTTTGACGCTCAGACTCATCCATCGCAAAAATGCAATGACTTTCTCTTTGCCAAATTTGTTAGCAAAGAGAACGCACCGTTTGTGATTGGTGAGGTGGTTGATAATAAGGTTACTAAATTTTGGACTAATATCAAGTTGATATATGGAGCGATTGCAGGCATTGCGGGCGTTTTTGGCTGGCTTGTGTACAAGCTTACAGGAGTATAGCATGAAATATAATGATTTTAGCCTTGTCCTGTTCTCCGGACGCTCTAAAATATCATGGTTGATTAGATTCTCGAGATGGCTGTTCAAAGGCAAATTTGGCAAATTCTCACATGTTGAAATGATTTATAATATTGAGACTGAGCAGGGATCAATGGTGTTTGGGTCAACTAGTCAATGTGATCTGCCTGATTATTACACCGGCAAACAAAAGAACGGTGTACAATGCCATAAACTACAGGATAGAGTCAACGATTATGATGGAGATGTTTATATCAGGGAGTTTATTGCTCCTCCTGATTTCCTGCATGCTAAGAAATTACCGTTCTCTTTGTTCCGTGATAAATTTAAAAATGTTAAATACGAGAAAAGCCCGCTAGAACTTTTGAAGGCTGAATACGATGGGGTTTTTGGCAAAAACAAAGAAGACACAGCAAGTCAATTTTGCTCTGAGATAGTGGTAGGATGCTTGAAAGTTTGCCGGATTATCAAAACAAGTATCCCTGCTAATGAATTTACCCCTGAGGATACAAATAAAGTCATTGACAAGTACGTTACAAGCGGTAAATTTGGCAAAACTATATTAATAAAAAAGACAAATTAAATTATGTACTACTCCTCCAGGAAGTACGTTACCAGGAAGCCGGCAAAGTCTCAATCCCTTTAGCCGGCTTTTTTTTGTTATGAAACCTAAGCGAAAACGTTACCGAAATAAAGGCAGATACCCAAGTGTATTCCATTATGATTTTAAAAATCAGATACTCAGGGAACTCGATGTGCCTTTGGAATCCCGATTATTACAGCAAGGCGATCAGTGTATTGTTGAGGTGGTCGAGGATGGCGTGAGAATGCAGAAGTTAGCGACATTTATTTTTTACCAGATCAGGACAGACAGTAAATCAACTCAGATAATGGTGCGACTGTACATCAATAATAAACTAGTAAAGAAGCGACTGAGCATTCGCAGGTTGCTCATCCAAGGAGAAAAAACTTATGTCAAAACAATACTTGATGCCGGTAAAAGACTGGGGCAAAGTGAGATATTTCAGCAAGCAAGAAATTGCTTGCAAATGCGGTTGCCAGGCGGCGGATATTGATGCACGAGTAATGTATGTAGCTGATATTGTGCGAGCATATACAAGGTTGCCAATGGTGATAACATCTGGGGTGAGATGTGCGGCACACAACAAGGCAGTTGGTGGAGCTAAAGACTCAGCCCATGTACAAGGATTTGCATTAGATATCCAGGTTAATGATGCAGTGCACAGGCGACTAATCAGGCATGCTTTGTCATTGTTTGGCGATGTTATTGGTATTGGGCAAGGCGAAAACTTCATACATTTCGATATTGACACAAAAAAACCAAAAAGAGAATGGCTATATAAATAGCTACAACACAACAACATAACACAATTCTATAAAAATATAATAAAAAAATATATTTTTTTTCTTGGCAAGAAAACGCTCGTATATATTATCAACCCATAAGTGATAAGGATTGAGTGAAACGAAAACAAAAAAAACCTGGAGGAAAAGATGAACAAATTATTTGGTAGAAACGTCAATCATTACAAGACTGTTTGGCAACAAGCAGATCCCAAGTCTGGGAGGCGAGAGAGGGTGCGAGTATTGCACCAAGTGGCAACATTTCTACAGTTCGGGCTGGAGGCTGAAGAATATGACAACTCGGCTTGTAGTGCTACAGTTGCAATCATTATGACGGACACCGGAACGTTACAATTTATTGATCCACGAGACATCCAATTTATCGACACGGAGGATATATGTTACCAATGATCATTTCATTCAGCTCACTTGCGATATTATTACTGATCGTAATATTTCATCAGGCAAACGTAATTGACAAATTGACAGATGAGATTGATCAACTGGAGGATGCAAATGAGCAAGATTAAGAATGCTATCGACTCAGCTGTTGCAGATCCTTTCTTCTTTCTGATTTGCTCACTAGTAATACTTGGATCGTTTGTGATTATATTATTGATCGAGATTATAAAACGGAAAAAGCGGGATGAAAAAGATGATAATTACATAACTCAGGCTGCTAGTATTGCTGGAAAAGATGTTAGCGTTACACCTTTATCAAAATGGTTTCACGTCATTGATTACCAGGGGTTTAAGATCTACATTTCTATAGTCGGCACAATTGACAGCATCCAGATATACAATAAATATAATCAAAAACTATTTGAGGTGTATGATCCGTATATGACTCTCAAATCAGCTCGTAAGCTGGCGATCAAATGGCTTGAGGGTGAGAACCTTGTAGTAAAAAAACGAAAAGGAAATAGAAATAAAAGGAGGAGAAAATGAATCTTAGAGAACGTTACAGCTCTGTCAATGACCAGCTTGTACAGGATGGATTGGCAAAGCTGAAATTGAAAGAACTGGCTCAACTGTTAGGTACAGAGCCAAGTACACTGTCAAGCTATTTCCGACTTGAGCAGCAAGACAGTGACAACGAGCAAAAACTACGTGAGGCATTACCCGGAATAACAGCCGCACGAAAAGCAAGTAAGATGGCACTGGAGTCAAAATGAGCCATATTAATCAATTAAAGAAGATTGTGGACAAGTTTGTTGAGGATGCCAAAGAACAGCCGAGAACACCGATCATGAGCATTGCAAGGGCGATGGAGCGGCGATTGGCTGAGAGGAAGGCTGAGTATATGCAGTGGAAGAATGAATCTGTGTCTGCTCTATTTGCAGGGATAGAGAAAGAGTTAAGCAACGCAACAGGTGATGCCAGATTTTTAGCCAAAAAGGTAGTCAAACAGAAGGCTGTCAGGATAGCTAATTTTGCAATGATGATCTACAACAACGCAGGAAAGCAGGTGGGAAAATGAGTAAAATCAAATGGGAAATGAACAAAACAGGACAGCCAACGCTCACAAGTGGTCAACATGTGTACACGGTCACTGAGTTTGCCGAAGGCAAAATAGAACTGCATTTGCACCTATGGAATAAGCACATATTTACGACTGCTCATCCATCATTGGCAGCAGCTAAAATATCGGCAAAACGGGATCTAAAAAAGAGAGTAGAGCAAGCGGTTAAGCTTGAGGACATCCCTGAGCTGAACGAGATCTACGAAGCGGAGATTGCTAAAGAAATTGACATTCCGCAAATGCCAATGGAGACAGCAAAAACAAATTCTGAAAGGCAAGCAAGAACAGCTGTGTATCGCTGTGATAATATCAAAAATGGTAGATGGTATGTGGTCAAGGATGTTGAGACTGGTGAGGTGCATCATGAGTCAAAACCATCTGTCACTACTATATTATCTGCTGTGATGCCGACTCCTCCGCAATTGGTCAACTGGCAAGTAAAACAAGGATGGAATGAGGAACAAAACAAAGCCGAGTACCGGAACTATATGAACGAGCGGGCTGAGGTGGGCACTGCTGTACATGTTGCGATTGATCGTTTTTTAGCAGATGGGACAATTGATCTGGACGCCGAGCCTCATTATTTTGATGCCGAGAAAAAGAAAATGTTCTTGGGATTTATTGGTTTTATGTTTGTGCATAAGCCTCAATCTATCCAGTCGGAATTGACAATGTTACATCCGGATCTGCCTTTTGCCGGTACCGCTGATATGATAGCTGAGATTGATGATGAGCTATGGCTGATCGACTATAAGACCGGAGCCGAGAACCCTGTACAGCACACAATCCAACTTAATATGTACAAGATGCTCTACGAGGCTATGACAGGGCAAGAGATCAAGCACATTGCCTGCTTATATATTAATGGCAAAAATAAAGGTCATTGGAAGAGCAAGACCAAAAAACAATCTGCTCAGTACAGACTAAAAGAGTATGAGTTTTTACCAAGACGGCAAGTCTTACAAACTGTGAAGATGTATAATTATTTGACCACAGGCGACTATGACAAGTCACCTGAGCCAATCCCAAGAGAAACAATCTACAACCTTGACGATGCCCGATCCGGTGCATACGTTGACAACAGAGTATAGGAGATAATGATGAATGAACGAATAGAAATACCACAGATGAGCAGTGAGCCGTCATTCCAGAAGCGAGCTGGAACAATTAAAATTGGAGAGAAAGTCCCCGGAACAACAAAAACTGGGAAAGAATATGAAAGACCTGTAGCAACTGACTACTTTATCATGCACAGTGACAATCCTGATTTTGAGAAAGCTTTTAAAAAGCTTTACGGGGATGAGCCTAAGTCAATCAAGATTGCCTTTGCAAGTAATCAGCAAGAGCAGTTTTGTACCAATTACATGCGACGATACACCAGCTCTGATGGCTTGGCATGTATGGGCAACAATGATAAAGCAAAGGTCAGAAATGACCTAAATGAATGGCAGTTAACGGATTGCCCTTGTCAGCATGCACAACCGGATAGTAAAAACCGAATTAATTGTCATCAAGTAGTGACACTTGACTTTCTCTTGCCGGAGATCGATGTGCTTAATACTTTTAGATTTTCCACAAAATCTTTTTATACAAGAGAAAATCTATTTAGCACAATCCAGAATCTAATGGCAATGACAACCAATAAGCCAATGCACATTGTACTTGATATGACTGTTGAACTGAAAGAAAAACAGGTCAATAAACAAAAAAAGATCTATCCAGTTGTGTCTCTTTACATTCCCGACCTGACAATTAGCAGACTACAAAAAATAGAGACATTATCAATCGCTCAGAGATTAGGTTTCTTTTTAGGTGTTGAGCCGGAGAAAGTAATGATTGAAGCTCCTGTTGACGAGCCGGTAGGAGCTGAGATAATTGACCAGGGAACTGGTGAGATTGTCAATGCAGTGATTAGCCTTGATGACCGATTGCAAGCAATTTTTGAGGCTGACCGGATCGATTATGATATGCTGAGATTTTTACTTGATAATGTAGTTGGATCTAATGTTGAGGTGATGGCAGTTGATATTTGTAGCAGAATTGAAGCGAATCCCGATTATAAAATAGTTAATTTTGAGCAATCAAAGGAGCTGACAGCTCTCAAAAAAGCACACTTGAAAGAGTATCAAAAGATGTTGGCGAGCGAGAATGTCAAGCACTGGCTGTACCTGACAGAAGAGCGGGCAAGCATCGTGATCAAGAATCTCAGATCAATGAACCAGCAAAATGAGCTGGAAGTGTAGGGGGAGAAATGAAAGAATATATAATAACTATACTATGCTTAGTAGCATTTAGTATAATGCTCACATCTGTAGTAAAAAATGCGAATAGGCAAGAATTAATCATTGACAAGATTGATTCGTTGTCATGCCAACAGACTCAGATTACCAAACAAGACTCAATTATAGCTGAGCAAGCTGTTTATATCTCGCAAATTGAAGCTGAGCTGGATAAACGCACAGAGGATTTGAAAGTAATTAATAACGAGATGGAGGATATTCTCAGAACCTTACGTAAAGAAATGGATGTGTGGAAATGAACTACGAAGAAATCAAAACAGCAATAGACAACGGCAAGAAAGTAATCATTGTCATTGCTGAACCTGAGATAGTCGAGAAAGCGATTACTTACGGATTGGCTATGGATTATGCCTGGAGTGGGAAGATAGAGATGCTCCCTGATTATCCCTTTCCAATGAAACTAGTAACAACTCTCATCAAGAAACCTTATGAGGTGAAATCTTTGTGGGATAAAATCTAAACTGGAGGATTAAAATGGATAGATATTCGGATAAAGAACTAAAAGAAATTCTCAAAAAGCATTCCCAATGGATAATGGACGAAAATGAAGGAGAGAAGGCTAATCTGTGTGATGCTAATCTGCGTGGTGCTGATCTGCGTGATGCTGGTCTGTGTGATGCTGATCTGCGTAAGGCTAATCTGCGTAATGCTAATCTGCGTGATGCTGATCTGCGTAATGCTAGTCTGCGTGGTGCTAATCTGCGTGGTGCTGATCTGTGTGGTGCTGATCTGTGTGGTGCTGATCTGCGTGATGCTAATCTGGATGGGGCTGATCTGCATGGTGCTAATCTGCGTAATGCTAATCTGCGTGATGCTGGTCTGTGTAATGCTGGTCTGTGTGGTGCTGATCTGCGTAATGCTAGTCTGCGTGGTGCTGATCTGCGTGATGCTAATCTGGATGGGGCTGATCTGCATGGTGCTAATCTGCGTAATGCTAATCTGGATGGGGCTGATCTGCATGGTGCTAATCTGCGTAATGCTAATCTGCGTGATGCTGGTCTGCGTAATGCTAATCTGTGTGGTGCTGATCTGGATGGAGCTGATCTGGATTTTTCATCCCTACCCTTATGGTGTGGGGGATTAAGCTTTAGGATTGATGAAAGATTGGCAAAGCAACTAATGTATCATA
>QNEY01000003.1 GCA_003645385.1 Gammaproteobacteria bacterium
ATCTCCGTCAGGGTATTAATTTACGAGGTTATGCACAAAAACACCCGAAACAAGAATTCAAACGTGAAGCTTTTGAAATGTTCACATAGATGATGGAACGTATCAAACATGATGTGATTTCATTGATATCTCGGGTGCAAGTACGTGATCCAGAAGATGTAGAAGCAGTCGAAGAACAACGTCGCCAGTCTGGTAATATTGAGTATCAACATGATGAAGCTGAAGGTATGGTGGGTGAAGAAAATGTCGATGATCTACCTACATCACAACAGCCTATAACACGTGATGGTCGTAAAGTCGGTCGTAATGATCCCTGTCCTTGTGGTTCAGGTAAGAAATTCAAACAGTGCCATGGTGCAATAAGCTAACATGTCCGTTAGCCTGCCTGCACCAAAACATTCAGACTTATTAGCCATATCGGGTATAAAGCTCGGCATTGCCAGTGCAGGTATTAAAACAGTTGATCGTACAGACTTGGTGTTGATTCAGTTAGCAGAAAGTACTACGACCTCAGTGGTTTATACCCAAAATGTATTTTGTGCTGCACCTGTGATGTTAGCAAAGCAACATCAAAATGAAGCTTCACCACGTTATTTGCTGATTAATTCAGGTAATGCCAATGCTGGAACAGGTGAAGCAGGTCTGCAAGCAGCACAAGACTGTTGCTCAGCAGTTGCTGAATTGACCAATGATACAAAGAATGCGGTATTACCTTTCTCAACAGGTGTAATAGGACAACAATTGCCCGTTGATAAAATAAAGAAAGCATTGCCTGATGCTTTTCAGGATCTAAAAGCTGATAATTGGTTTGATGCTGCTCATGCGATCATGACCACCGATACCGTAGCCAAAGCTATTTCAAAGCAAGTTGAAATTGATGGTAACACCATTACAGTAACAGGAATGGCAAAAGGCTCAGGTATGATTCGGCCTGATATGGCGACTATGTTGTCATATATAGCAACAGATGCGGCAGTGGAACAATTAGTGTTAGATACCATATTACACAATGCTGTCGAACAATCATTTAATCGAATAACGGTTGATGGCGATACATCAACAAATGATGCCTGTGTATTAATGGCAACTGGTCAGGCAGCTAATAACACGATTGATGATATTGATAGTGCTGAAGCACAAAATTTATATCAAGTCATCGTACAAATCAGCCAACAACTTGCACAAGCAATAGTACGTGATGGTGAAGGTGCCACCAAATTTATTGAAATTCAGGTTGAACAAGGTGTTGATACGCAAGAATGTCGTCAAGTTGCCTATACCATTGCCCATTCACCATTAGTTAAAACAGCTTTTTTTGCTTCAGACCCGAATTGGGGGCGGATCCTAGCTGCAATCGGACGCAGTAAAATTCGTGACTTTGATTTAAGCAAAGTGACTATTTATTTGGGAGATGTCTGTATTGTTAATGGCGGTCAACCAGCCAGTGATTACACTGAACAAAAAGGTCAGCAAGTGATGGATGAAGATGAAATCACCATTAAAGTTGAACTTGGCCGTGGCAATGCAAAAGATACCGTCTGGACCTGTGATTTTTCCTACGATTATGTCAAAATAAACGCTGAATACCGAACGTAATACTCAGCGAATTCATCTTATGGTTCAGAATCGTATACTGAGCATCACATCAACTTACCGTGGTAACAAGGACATATCATGCAATGACAGCGGCGCATAAGATTACGACTTTAAGTGAATTCCTCCATCAAAGTGGTGCTAAATACCGCGTTTTTGATATGGGACGTCGCGTTGTTAAGTTAAGCCCAGATGAATTTGTGAGTTTTGAATGGGCAAAAAAACCTTATCCTTACCCACTTCAGAAAACTGCCTTATTTGGAGTGATTTTCTGGAATCCGGCATCACCTGATAAACACTATGTCTGGTTTTTGAAATTTCCACTGGATGAGCAAGGTTTATTATTACAAGCTGCGAGGGATGAATTTCTGGTTATGCTACTCGAACGTGTCGGCGAATGCATGTTGGCAGCGGCAGATGGCAAAAATATCGAAGGGGCATTGAAAGATTGTCCATACACTTTCAGTCCACGTGAAGATAAAATGGCTGCATTTAATGCTCAGGCCACTCATAGTTTAGCTTCAAAGCCATCACAATATTATGCTGATGCACTGGCGTATTTTACCGGCCAGAAAGATATCAGTGACTGGCAATCTCTAGGCATGCAAGGTGTGGCTGATGTAGCGATCAGACTTGATGAAAGTGAAGAAACTTTGGGGTTGATTGAAACCATTCCACAATTGTCTGATGAACCTTTTATGGTATTAAGTACCTTTCTTGAGCATGCTGAACCGGCAGCAGGTATTGTTGAAGTATTGGCACAGCGTGTTGATATGGAGTTGCAGGAAAAACAGCCTGATATTGAACGTCTTTGTGCTTGTCTACGTGCAGCATCAAATAGCCCAGCCCAAGGGTTAGTAGATCAGATGGTAATGCATGTGTTGAAGCATCAATGCAGTCAAAATATTGAAGTATTAGCGACAATTTCCGGACGAATTTGGCGGGTGTTGGAACAAGATCACATTTGTCAGTTATTTGTTGAACAACTGGCTAAAAATGATGCCGGTCAGGATGGATTTAGTCAATTATTGGCTGATGTAATGTTTATGCCAGGCATGAGAACTCATATTATGAATGCCTTGCGATCATCCAAACGGTCTAAAGCTCTATCACAGGCTGCTGGACAAATGTTTGGGTGATGACTGGGGTTTTAGTTTATTGATAAATTGATATCTCACTATGATTGATTAATCATTTTAAGCCATTCTTGTTCCATCATTATTTCGAGACTATTTTCGACTCGATCTAAAAAAACCTTTCCTTGTAGATGATCGAATTCATGTTGGAAAATCCGAGCAAGAAATCCGGAATATTCTGTTTCAATAACATCGCCCAATTGTGATAAAAACCTCACCTTTATTGATGTATGACGCGGCACCAATGCTCTAACCCCGGGTACACTTAAACAGCCTTCCCAGCCTTTTTTAGCTTCAGGTGAAAACCAAGTAATTTCAGGATTAATGACTACAGTTGGTTCCATTTCTGGAGCATATGGGTAACGACTATTAGGCTTGGAACACATAATAAATATTCTTTCAGAGATGCCCACTTGTGGTGCAGCTATGCCCATGCCATTTTGATCATTCACAAACTGTAATAGATCTTTTAAAAAAGATTGCGTGTGATTACTGGCAATATCAACAACTGGCTGAGCTATTTTTCTCAGGGTTGGATTGCCTAGTAATAAAATTTGGAGGTTTTTATCATACATAATGAAATCTGTTTGCTATGTTGAGCACTTTATGGCTGCCTATCAATTCGAAACCAGCCAGCAATACTGTATCTATCGCGAGTTGCAGCTAATACTTCATGTGGGAAGCGTTCACTCAAGAATATTACCATGGTGCCAAATTGTGGTGAAATACGACAGAGTACATCTTCACTGTCAGCTTGGTAGATAATCAACTCTCCGCCATCATTTTGTGTCCACTCAGGATTGAGATAAAAAACTGTGGTGACAACACGGTTTGATTTTCCTTTAAATGCATCAGTATGGCGTTGGTAATAACTACCTGCAGAATAATGAGCAAAGTGAGCCTCGTAATCGTGTAAGCCCAGAAAAAGATTTTGGTTTAATTGACGGCGATATTCATCCATAACAGTAAGATAAGTTTGTTCGCAAGGCGTTTCTTCAGATAACCATCGAGTTTGATCACTACGAATTCCTTGGTTGAGCTGGCGATCATTGTTTCTACCAATTGCTGCTGGTTTAAATTGTTGTTTGGGTAGGGTACTGACGTGCTGATACAGCTGCTGGGTTAATTTACTGGGCAGAAAGTTTTCAAGAATAATATAGCCATCTTCAACAAGTGCATTGGCAATCTGATCATAGACAGTCTGCGTTATTGACTCTGTGATATTCAATCTATAAATCTCATTTTTGAAGGACTATATTGATAACACTATACCTAATGCTATCAATAAGGGGGTGAGCAGAGTAACAGCTACATTTAGTGCCATTGCCAGTAACAAGCCAGCAATGTTTTGATGGTTTGTTAGTAGAATATGACTAGATTTAATAGCAAAAACAATCGATAAAAGGCCGAGTAATGCCTCTGCAGGTAATACTTTTAATACGACTGCCAGAATCAGTGTTAAATAAGCCAATATATAGAAAACAATTAATAATTGGCTAGAAAATTTCTTTCCATATTGAATTACAATATGATTGCGTCCAGCTTGCTGATCAGCTTGTTCATCGGGAAATTGATTGAGTAAAAGCAGATTATTGACTAGAAAAAATATCGGTAGTGAAGCGATAAGAGCAGTCACTGAATAACTACCTGTTAATACAAAGTCACTGCCTACAATAAATATAGAGCCAAAAGCGAGGCCTGGAGTGAGCATACATAACCAGGGTTTCTTAGTAATCCAACCGGTATAACTGATAATTAGAATACTACCTAGAAGTCCTAAAGGTAATAGTGTAAGGCCATATACAGAAATAAAATACAGGCCGATAATTATTGTAATAGTCAGCGTTATCCAAGCTACGAATAACACTAAGGTTGCTGCACTAGGATTTTTAGGTAAACCACCACTGCCGCCACTAAATGGGGTGCGAATAGTAGTCATATCAAGCCCAGATCGAAAATCGTGATACTCATTAAAGGTGTTGACACTGATATGTGCCGATAATGCTGCAATAAAAATGAGTACTGATAAGGTGACATCGATGAAACCTTGTTGCCAATAACTGATTGCGTAGGCTAATGCCAGTACAGCTGGTGTTAACAATAGAAATGTCGGTCGAGTTGTGCTGATGATAGTGCGTAACATCATTACGAGTATATCTAGCCAAAGAACCAGTAAGCGACAAAAATAGCTGTCACAATACCGGCAATATCTGCTGCCAGTCCGCAACCAACCGCATGGCGAATATTTTTGATACCAACGGAACCAAAATAAACCGCAAGTACATAAAAAGTTGTTTCAGTACTTCCTTGTACTATTGAAGATAAACGACCTGCAAAAGAATCAGCACCAAAAGTCTGCATCGTGTCCACCATCATGGCACGAGCACCACTACCACTAAATGGTTTCATTAATGCAGTAGGAAGTGCATCAATAAATCTGTCATCGAGATTCATAGAAAGGACAATGTTGCGAAGGCCACTGGCTAATAAATCTAATGCACCACTGGCACGAAATACACCAATTGCAACTAACATTGCCACAAGATAGGGAATAATCTTTATGGCTGTTTCAAATCCTTCTTTAGCCCCATCAATAAAGGCCTCATAGGCATTTACTTTTTTCACAGCTGCACCAGCAATAAATAGCATCACTAGTGAAAACAAAATAACGTTGCTGACCAAGGCTGACTGAACAAGCATATCTGCCTGAGAAAGGTTGGAAAAGTATAATAGAAGGGCAAGCACTAATAATGTAAATCCACCCAGATACCTAAGGATCACTTTGTCTAGTAAATTGATCTTTTGTACTGATGCTACGGCTAATAAGCCGATCAAGGTGGAGGCATAAGTAGCAATTAAAATCGGGATAAAGACGTCGGTAGGATTAGCTGCACCCATTTGAGCACGATAGGTAAAAATAGTGACTGGAAATAAGGTTACAGCTGAGGTGTTAATGACTAGAAATAGGATTTGGGCGTTGCTAGCTGTATCTTTAAGCGGATTGAGTTTTTGTAACTCTTTCATTGCTTTGATACCTAGTGGCGTAGCAGCATTGTCCAGCCCCAAAGCATTGGCTGAAATATTCATCACCATTGCACCTATTGCAGGATGATTCTTTGGGACTTCCGGCATCAGCTTTTCAAAAAGTGGCGTTAAACCCCGGGTGAGTAAATCAATGAAACCACTGCGTTCACCAATCCGCATAATACCCAGCCATAATGCCAAAACACCGGTTAGACCTAAAGATATTTCAAAGGCTGTTTTTGACAGGCTGAACATTGCAGTCATTAATTGACTAAATATTTCGGTATCACCAAAAGCAAATAGCTTTATTAATGCAACAACAAAGGCGGAGGTGAAAAAGAAGATCCAGATGATATTAAGCATGAGTGTTATTTTTACATGCTGCGATCAGGAATTAAAGTTTTACAGGCTCTGTTTTAATTCGCTTGTCGGTAACTCTTCTGGAATTCAGTCGCTTGTTCACATTCTGGCAGATCGTAAAATAAAGGAGCTCGACCATGTGGTCGTCCATTATAATTACCGTGGAGACGTTCACACTCTTTAATATCCTTTTTTTCTCTATCCTTATTCATACATTCTTCAATAAGTTGTTTACGCATAGGAACAAGCTTTTTTTCTCTAGCCATCTCGCAAGCTTTATCTAATCCTTGCTGTTTTGCAGCACGATCTTCTGCTGCAGTTACAATATTTGTTTGTAAAAACATCAAAATGAAAGATAGAGTAATTACGAATAGCTTCACTTGAACATCCTTTGGTTATTTATGGCTTCAATACAAACAGTAACAGATTTTATTGAATTCGAAAAAGCTTGTGAAAGTCTTATACCTCAGACTTTAATCTTTATTACGATTCTGACTTGGACGTCTTGCTTTATCACGAGCTCGAGTACGAGGCTTGCCTGAACGTTTTGGTTTACGGCGTGATTCACTACCAGAAGCTTCATTACTGTTTACAAGACTCAACTCTAACTGTTTATTGCAGACCCAAACTTTGCGTAGCTGTTGGAATAAGTCTTTTGGCATACCTTCAGGCAAATCAACAGTGCTGTATTCATCTTGAAGGCTAATGCGACCGATATCTTTGCTATCGATACCTGCTTCATTAGCAATTGCACCGACGATATTTTTGACTTCTACGCCATGCGTTCTGCCGACTTCAACTCGGTAGGTTTGCATGCCATCTTCACTGCGATGTCTTTCTGGTTGATTGCCTCGTCGTGGAGATGTGCGTTCAGATCGATTTGGACGTTCGCTACGATCCGAACGATCTCTACGACTACCTTGTTCACGTTCTGCTCTAGGTGGGCGAACATGAACTACAGGTTTAAGTGGACGTGTTTTTTGAACTAGATACGTTAATGCTGCAGCCACTTCAAGAGGGTCAGCATCATGTGCTTCTTGATAATGAGCAATGACTTCTTGGAAGAAGCTTAAGTCTTGAGACTCAATAGTTTCGCTTAGCATTTGAGTAAACTGCATTACACGGCGATCAGCAATATCTTCTGTGCTCGGTAATTGCATTTTCTCAATCGGTTGACGTGTCGCTTTTTCGATAGCAAATAACATACGTTTTTCACGAGGAGAAACAAATAAGATTGCAGTACCGGTACGACCTGCACGGCCAGTACGACCAATACGATGAACATATGATTCAGTATCGTAAGGGATATCATAGTTAATAACATGACTTATACGATCGATATCTAAACCACGAGCAGCAACATCAGTGGCAACTAAGATATCAAGCTTGCCTTTTTTCATTCGTTCTATTGCTTTTTCACGGGCTGCCTGATTCATATCGCCATTTAGTGGCGAGCTAGAATAACCGCGTGCTTCTAACTTTTCTGCCAATTCAGCTGTTGCATTCTTTGTGCGAACAAAGATGATCATTGCATCAAATTCTTCAACTTCAAGAATACGCGTTAATGCTTCTAACTTATGCATTCCTGTTACTTGCCAGTAACGTTGGTTAATGGTTTCCATCGTTGATGTTTTAGATTTAATGCGGATTTCAACAGGATCTTTCAAGTAACGTGTAGCAACACGATGGATTGGTCCAGGCATTGTTGCTGAGAACAAAGCAACCTGACGTGAATCTGGCGTTTCTTTTAGAATGGTTTCAACATCATCAATAAAACCCATGCGTAACATTTCATCAGCTTCATCTAAAACAAGTGATTTAAGTTCACCTAGTTTTAAAGTGCCTCGGCGAAGATGGTCAAGAATACGACCGGGTGTACCGACAATAACTTGAGGGCTACGTTGTAATTGACGTAATTGAATGCCCATGCTTTGACCACCATAAATAGGTAGAACATGAAGGCCTTTCATATATTTGGCATAGCTTTGAATGGCTTCTGCAACTTGAATAGCAAGTTCACGTGTTGGTGCCAACACTAACATTTGTGGTTTTTTAGCTTTTACATCAAGACGACTCAATAGCGGCAATGAGAAAGCTGCGGTTTTACCTGTACCTGTTTGGGCTTGACCTAACAGATCGCGTCCTTCGATAAGTGGTGTGATACTTTGTGCTTGAATTGGAGAAGGTGTTTCGTAACCAGCTTGATTAACAGCTTTAAGAACGGGTTCTGATAAGCCTAATTCTGAAAAGAGTACAACTGGAGTTTGTTCTGTGTCTGACATGAATGCGCCTGTGAAAACTAGTTTTGAATTCAAAACTGGGGGAGGGGGAAAATAATCGAGCTATTATACGCGAATTCAGCAATAAAATATAGTTAAATCAGTCTGTTAAATATCATTCAATGACCTTGCCATAAAAATTATAGTTATACGGGTATTCTGGAATGAAGATTTCAGGCAAAATTGAATCAATAACAATTATATTCAAGGACAAAAATTGTGGATCATTTTTCTGTTGATGCTTATGCTCCGAAAGAAATAGCAGCAAGGATTGAGAGCGCAGGGGTAAGTAAAAGTACTACAGATCCATTAAGAGTCTTTGCTTTGGCTATATTGGCAGGTGTTTTTATAGCATTGGGGTCTACATTTTTTACGGTAGTGACCTATGATTCGTCCCTTATCAATGCAGGTGTATTAAGGCTTATTGGTGGACTGGTGTTTTGCCTTGGTTTAGTATTGGTTGTAGTAGCTGGTGCAGAATTATTTACTGGTAATAACCTGATTGTGATGGCCTATGTTGAGAAAAAAGTAACGCTGGAGCAATTATTGGCAAACTGGGGAATTGTATTTATTGGCAACTTTATTGGAGCATTGGGAATCATGTTGCTGATATATCTGAGTGGACACTGGAATATTGATGGTGGAGCTGTTGGGGCAAAAGCAATTGCTATTGCCAATGCTAAAGTTAATTTGACCTGGATGGAAGCTTTTAGTCGGGGCATGTTGTGCAATATATTGGTTTGTCTTGCTATCTGGTTGTGCTTTGCTGGTAGGACAGTTGTGGATAAAGTGTTAGCCATCTTATTTCCAATCACTGCATTTGTAGCACTAGGTTTTGAACATAGTGTCGCAAATATGTATTTTATTCCTGCTGGTTTGTTACTCCAGGAACAGCCAGAATTTGTCCAATTAGTTCCATCACTGAATTTGGAGAACTTGACCACAACTAACTTTCTATTGAACAACCTTTTACCAGTAACGCTAGGAAATTTGGTTGGTGGCAGTGTTTTTGTAGGTCTTTTTTATTGGTTTATCTATTTGCGTGACTAGTTTCTGAAGGAGAAAATAATGACTGAACATACATATAAACATATTGAATTAACGGGTAGCTCAGCAGAAAGTTCTGATCAAGCTATTCAAAATGCCATTGCTAAGGCATCGGAATCAGTTAAGCATCTACACTGGTTTCAGGTTGTTGATACCCGTGGTTATATTGAAGATGGTGGTGTGAAATATTGGCAAGTGACAATAAAAGTCGGTTTTAGAATTGGAGATTAAGTTTGCTCTGACATTCCTTAACTGAAATAATTTTAATTGTACCTATTCTATCTGCCTAGAATAGGTACGGGTATACAATCAGATGACAGAGGAGAATTATATGAAAACAATCATCAATACTATTTTACTGATGGGACTTCTAGGGCTATTTGCAGGGGTGTCTGCTGCACCATTTGATGGTGAAAAGGTATTGTTGTGCGCTACGCAGATTGTTAATCAGTGTGATGAAGGTCTAGATTGTACCGAGGTATATCCTGCAAGTGCCAACATACCTGATTTCATAATTGTTGATGCGGCTAATAAAAGCATTAGTGAGATAGATTTTAAGAATGTAACTACAGTAGAACGCATTGAACACTTGGATGGTAAACTTGTTTTACAAGGTGCTGATGATGGTTTCAAGGATGTGCGAGATGGTATCGCATGGACGATGACGATCAATGAAGATAGTGGAAAAATGATTCTTAGTGCTACTGGTGATGGCTTTGTTATGGTGGTGTTTGGAGCATGTGCAGTTAAGTAATACGTATAACTAGTACAGCAGGAAAGTTTCTGATTGAGCTATTCAAAATGCTTTTGCCAAGCATCTGAATTAATGAGGTTGTATTCGCTAGGCTGATTTCTCAAATTTATGCACCCATACAAGATGGCTTTCGTCCCAGACCATGCCAGCATGCATTCGTAGAATAAGTGCTTTATATGCTTCCATACTAGGGTAGCCTTCTGCCTGTGCTTCACTATCTGTCATATCACCTAAGGTTTTACGTTCCAGATCAGTAACAGTGAACTGAATACCATCTAATTCAAATGTCTCACCAGGGTAAGCGTAAATACCATCACGACGTTGCTCTGTTTTGGAGCCAGACAAAGCTGCTTCAACTAATTTTGGATGGGTAATTAAACGATCAATTTCACAAGTTTTTTCAGGGTAACTATTCATATTTTATTTTTCTAATTTAGTAAATTTGGAACCTTCCAAAGTTAAGTTATACATTAAACCTTTATTACTGAATACAAAACCGACAATTGGGTCTTCAATATCAATGGTGTTGATGTCTTCACCAACACCCCATTCAATTACAGCAACGGAACCATCGACACCTGCTTTCCAGCCTTTGCTAGCTTGAAAGTGTTTTAAAGCATCATTAGTCATAAAAATGATGACAACAGATTTTGATTGAGCGCCAAGTTGGAAGCCAATTGATGCTGCCGCCGTGTTGTAATAAGAAATTGTTTTACCATCGACCTGCAATGCTCCTTCACCATATTCACCACCAATACCAAAGCCTGCTTTATAGACAGTTGGGAAAACCAATATACCTTTGGCATTTTTCAGAAATTCTTGGCCTCCAGATATATCTGTTTTAAAACGCTTCATGGCTTCGGTTACACCAATATTAATTTCTGAAGCAGATGCTGCATTAATAGTTGAACTGAAAGATAAGTTGAGGCCTGCTATTAGAATTGCAAAAAATATCGGTAATGAGAATCGTATTGTAGACATGATAATTTCCAAATTAATATGAATAATCCACAACCTAGCATGGAACCAACACTGGAAAAAGGATAAATAAGGCAAAAATGAGCTAGATCTCTCAATCTGGCTCAAAAAGTTGTTTTAGTTGATACCTTGACTAGCAAGATATTCTTCATAGCTGCCCTTAAAATCAACGATACCATCAGCTGTCATATCAAAAATACGTGTTGCCAGTGAAGATACAAATTCACGGTCATGACTGACAAAGAATAATGTTCCATCGTATTGTTCTAATGCCATATTAAGAGACTCGATAGATTCCATATCCATGTGGTTAGTTGGTTCGTCCATAATTAGGATGTTTGGTTTTTGCAGTAGTAATTTACCAAACATCATCCGACCTTTTTCACCACCGGATAATATGCTGGCTTTTTTATCGATTGAATGTCCAGAAAATAGTAGGCGACCTAAAGTGCCTCGAATCACTTGTTCATCATCTTCAGGGGAAGCCCATTGGGTCATCCATTCAAATAGATCTAGATCATTTTCAAAGAAATTTTCATGATCCTGAGCGTAATAACCAATATTGGCATTTTCAGACCATTTGACAGAGCCATCTTTAGGCGGCAATTCGCCCGCTAATGTTTTTACTAAGCTTGATTTACCAATACCGTTAGGTCCAATAATCGCAATACGCTCACCTACTTCAGTCATGAATTTGAAGTCATGGAATAAAGGGGGCTCGTCATCATAATTTTGACTGATATTTTTTACTTCCAAAGCATTTCGGAAAAGTTTCTTTTCTTGTTCAAAGCGAATATATGGATTTACTCGGCTGGAAGGCTTGATATCATCCAGTTCGATTTTCTCAATCCGTTTTGCTCGTGATGTGGCTTGTCTTGCCTTGGATGCATTTGCTGAGAAACGACGTACAAATTCTTGGAGCTCTTGAATTTGCGCTTTTTTCTTGGCATTATCAGATAGTTGGCGAGCGCGAGCTTGGGTTGATGCCAGCATGTAATCATCATAATTACCTGGATACACACGTAATTCACCAAAGTCCATATCAGCCATGTGAGTGCAGACACTATTTAAAAAATGGCGGTCATGCGAGATGATGATCATGGTGCTGTTACGCTGGTTAATAACTTCTTCCAGCCAACGAATAGTAACAATATCCAGATGGTTAGTTGGTTCATCGAGTAACAGAATATCAGGATCTGCAAATAATACTTGAGTCAGTAAGATCCGTAGTTTCCACCCGGGAGCAATTTCACTCATTGGACCATAATGTTGTTCAGTTGGGATACCTACACCAAGCAGTAATTCACCTGCACGGGATTCGGCAGTGTAACCATCCATCTCAGCATATTCACCTTCAAGATGAGCTACTTTAATGCCATCTTCTTCAGACATTTCAGGCAAGTTGTAGATACGATCTCGTTCTTTATGTACTTCCCATAACTCTGGGTTACCCATGATAACAACATCGATAACACGCTGATCTTCATAAGCAAACTGATCTTGTTTTAAAACTGCAAAACTTTCATTAACATCAAGGCTGACATTACCAGCAGTAGGTTCCAGTTCACCAGACAGGATTTTCATAAAGGTGGATTTACCACAGCCATTGGCTCCGATAAGTCCGTAGCGGTTGCCTCCGCCGAATTTGACTGAGACATTCTCAAATAATGGCTTTGCGCCAAATTGCATAGTGATATTTGCAGTAGTAAGCAAGATTGTGATCCTGTTGTATGGGAGTTTTGTACAAACTCAAATCGCGAAAAACCGACCATTATACATGGTCTTATGTTACTGCTGTGCTATAAGTTCAATTTTGGCTTTACGGGAAAGTTTCTTGATAGCCGCTTCACGCTTGGATGCACTGCTTCGGTCAGAATGAACTTCATTAAACACCATCTTTTTTGCAGCACTGGTATGAAAAAAACGAGCACCACCTTGTTTTGATTGATGCTCACAGAAACGGCGTTTTAAATCTGTTGTGATACCTGTATAAAGATGACCATTTTCAGCCTCTATGATGTAAACAAACCAATCACTTTTTGGTATCAAAGTTTAAAGCCAGTGAGTTAATACAATAGCGTAAGCCAGTAGGTTCCGGACCATCATCAAAAATATGGCCAAGATGAGCGTCGCAATGTTGGCAACGCACTTCCGTGCGATCCATGCCAAGACTATGGTCGGCATGATGTGTCACTACACCATGTTCAACTTGTGATGAAAAACTGGGCCAGCCACAGCCAGAATCAAATTTATCATTAGAAGAAAATAGTGGTTGATGACAGCAAATACAGTGGTAATTTCCACGGTCATTATGATCTACATAGATACCCGAAAAGGGAGGTTCGGTAGCTGATTGGCGAGTAACTCGATACTGATCATCGCTAAGCAAGTCGCGCCATTGAGAATCAGTTTTATGAAGTTTAGACATTGTTATCTAATTTCTAATTTAATGACGAAATTGATTATGCCCTGTAAATGATCTGCTGACAATAGACTATATGTATGATAAAAAATTATACCCAACGATTTTGAATTTCATTAACATAGTCTTTATGAAACAAATTAATTGTGATTTAGGAGAATGTTTAATTCCTGACCCGGATGGGGTGATTATGCCATTGATTGATATGGCTAATATTGCCTGTGGGGGTCATGTCGGTGATGAAGAGAGCATGACAATAGCGATTAAGCTGGCCAAACAAAATGGAGTCCAAATTGGTGCTCATCCAAGTTATCCCGATAAGGACAATTTCGGTCGTATAAGTCATTCAATTTCATCAGATGAGTTATTTCAACATATCTTTGAGCAAGTTGTTTATTTTCAGAGTTTGTGTAAACAGCAGGGTGTAGAGTTGCAATACATCAAGCCACACGGTGCTTTGTATCACGATATGATGAATGATGCGGAAGTGTTGGACGTATTGTGCAATGTTATTCATAACGTGGAATCAACACTATCTTTGGTAGTACATGCAGGTATTAATACTGAGCTATTTGAGAGTGTTTCTAAAGATAGTGGTATTCAATTTTTCTACGAAGCTTTTGCAGATAGAGCTTACCGTGGTTTTCAAATGATACCGAGAGGTGAACAAGGCGCTGTGCTTGACGATGTTCAGGCTATTGTTGATCAGTATCACTATTTCTCCACAGATAGCTCAAACCATATTGATATAATTTGCTTCCATTCAGATAACCCGAGCTCGACGTTCGCGCTGACAATGTTGAAGGCCAAATAATGTTTAACATTAAATCGGCCAGTGAAAATTCAATTATTATCTATTTTGGCGATCAGATGTCGCCAGCTCTTATCGAAAAAATTAGCTTTTATTGCCAACTACTAACGGATAAATTAGCTGATATCATAATTGATGTTGTACCGTCATATACAAGCTTACTGATCAGTTATAGGCTCAATTTAATTAATCAACAGGATATGTGTGATCGAGTAGAAAAATATCTTTTAAGTCATGATATTGATACCGTAGAGAGCAGCTCAAAGCTAATTGAAATCCCGGTGTATTATGATTTTGAAGTTGGTTTAGATTTAGAAGAGCTTTTAAGTGAAAAGCAATTAAGTCTGGAAGAATTTATAGCCATACATAGTTCAAAAGAGTATTTGGTTTATGCGATTGGTTTTAGCCCTGCTTTTGCCTTCTTAGGTGAAGTAGATCAACGAATAAGAAAAAATAGATTACCAAGTCCACGAATCCAAATTCCAGCAGGAAGTGTCGGGATTGCAGATAATCAAACAGCAGTTTATCCAATTAACTCCTCAGGTGGTTGGAATATTATTGGACGATCTCCTTTAGATTTTTCACTTGATAATCCTGACAACCTCAAACGCTTTGCCGTAGGAGGTAGCATTCGCTTTGTACCTATTGATAAAGACAAATATCTGGCTTTGGGCGGCATATTATGAGTATCAATGTCATCAAATCAGGCTTCTTATCTTTAGTGGAAGATTATGGCCGTTTTGGACTGGCTCAGTATGGGCTTAGCCAATCAGGTGTGGCTGATGAACACGCCTACTGTTGGGCTAATCACTTGTTGGATAATGATTTTAATGATGCCGTGTTAGAAATCACTTTTGGTGGTTGTGAATTAACCGTGTTAAGTGATATTTCTATCGTAGTGACAGGAGCAGATTTAGGTTTCAAAATTAATGACAAAATACAACCACTATGGCAGGTGATTAATGTCAGTTCAGGAGATAACTTGACGTGGTCTGTAGCCAAAAGCGGCGTTCGAGCTTATTTGGCGGTTAAAGGTGGATTTCAGACCACAGAATTCTTTAATTCGAGATCGTCTAATTTACGTGAACAAATTGGAGCGAAGTTGATAGATGGTGACCTACTTTCTTATGACTCGACTAGCTCTGAAATGACTCACCACGCTATGCCATCACACTTTTTTCCTAATTATGAGCAAGACTTAATACTTCGATTACTACCCACATATCAATTCGATCAATTTGAGCAGCATCAAAAAGACGTGTTTTTTAATCAAGATTATACGATAAGTAGTGCATATGATAGAACAGGTTGCCGTCTTGAAGGGCAGAGCATTAAAGACTCACAATCCAAGATGATCTCTGAGGGAATTAGCTATGGCAGTGTAGAGATAACAACAGAAGGCTTCCCTATAATTTTACTTAAAGACAGTCCAACAATTGGTGGTTACCCCAAGATTGGCACTGTATTTTCACTGGATTTGGCAAAGTTGGCTCAACGGCAAATAGGCAATAAAGTGTCATTTGAATTAATGGATATTGAAACAGCACAACAAAAACGTCGTGATTTTAATGTATTTTTTGGAATTCAATAGGTAAACAATATGGTTTTAGATAATGCTCCCAGTTGGCAGAAACAACTTAGTATGGAGTTTGAAATGCCTTATATGAAAACACTGAAACAATTTTTACGGGCAGAAAAGGACCTACAGAAGGTTATTTACCCACATTCGTCTAACTGGTTTCATGCCTTGGACACAACACCTTTAGACGAAGTCAAAGTCGTTATTTTGGGTCAAGATCCTTATCATCAACACGGACAGGCACACGGTTTATGTTTTTCAGTATTACCGGGGGTGAAAATACCTCCGTCTTTAAAAAATATGTATAAAGAATTGCAAACAGATATGGGTATCGCTCCTGCCAGTCATGGTTATCTTGAGGGTTGGGCAAAACAAGGTGTATTATTGTTGAATGCTGTATTGACTGTGGAAGATTCCAACGCAAATTCCCATCAGGGCAAAGGCTGGGAGCAATTTACCGACAAGGTTATTGCTATTGTTAATGAGCGCTGTGAGCATGTGGTGTTTATGTTGTGGGGCAGTTATGCCCAGAAAAAAGGTGCTGTAATTGATTCAGAGCGACATCTAGTATTGAAGGCTCCTCATCCATCACCTTTATCAGCACATCGTGGCTTTTTTGGCTGTCATCATTTCAGCAGGGCAAATAATTATCTCCAACAGCATGGTAAAACAACCATAAATTGGCAATTATCTGATATTGGATAACGATATGTCCATGTTATAATTTCTGCCTCTTTTCACAGTATCAGGAATCATCTTGAAATCACGCATTAGCCTGCGACAGCATTGTCTTCGTGCTACAAAAGATGCGTTACTAACATTAGTTAAAGCAGGTTTGTGGTTTCACTGTTCTCCAAAGCTGCAAGCTGGTGCACAAATCCAGAATGATTTTTTTGGTATTAATATTGCGCCTTCCAGTGACCCACGTGCCGATGATTATATTGTAGAGCGTCTGAGAGAATTAGATCTTCAAAATGTGCGGATGGATTTTACTTACGCTTCTTTGGGTAGTGATGCTGAACGTTTATTGCAACGAGTATTAGCAGAAGGTTTCAAGGTAATGCTTGATTTACTGCCTCCCTTTGATGATGCTGTTGTGCTGGCAGATGATAGTGTCGCTCAAGAACGTTGGCGTGAGTTTATTGAAACAGTAACTGATCGATATGGCGTACAAGTCAATTGTTTCGAAATTGGTGCAACACCAAATAGAGGTCGCTGGTCAGGTTTTGAACCATTAAGCTATCTTGTAGCTTGGGAGATAGCCTGCAAGCAATTGGCAGGACAAGATATTTTATTGGCGGGTCCCAATGTTTCAGATTTTGAGCCGATTTCAAACATAATTTTGTTGGCAGAGATGCAACGTCAAGGCAATGCACCTGATATTCATACCGATAACTTATTTGTTGAACGGGTGATTGAACCGGAGGCGTATGATCATCGGGTATTTGGTCGCTGGATGACAAATATCTTTAAATTTAACCTGGTTAAGAAAGCCCGAATTTATGCAGATTTAACGCACCGGTTTGGGGTGAAACAAACGGTTTGTAGTTACAAATGTTGGACTACTAAACGTTTAAGCAGATTTTCAGATACACCTGAAATTAGAAAAGCTAATTACCTGGTCCGTTATCTAGTGATTGCAGCTACTAGTGGAGCACTAGATAAAGTGTATTGGGGGCCATTAATTTGTAGTCGTGATGGCTTGATTACTGATGGAGCAGAGGGTTATCCCAAGATAGATAATGTCAGTTTCTATAAGGAAGTGCGCGGTGACTATGAACAGTTCCAGCCCGGGAATGCATATTATGCATTACAGAATTTAGTAAGATTATTGAGCGGTGCAGAATGTGTGCAGGTGGTAAGTGCCGACAATGGTATCAACCATTTTATTTTCAATACCGGACAAAATACACAATTACATATAGGTTGGACACGTGATCGTTATGTCCTTCCTTTACAATCACTTTATACACAACAGCAGATTGATGAAGCGAGTTTTCTGGATACCTGTGGTGAAACCCTTGACCATCAAGCCATCAGCTTTAGTGAACAACCACTGTTTTTACAGTTTGTTGAACCACAAGCAACCAAAATTAATGTTGAGCAGATTGAACGATTAGTTATACCCAAAAATACGGTCTATCCCTATGTTGATGGTGTTGAGTTTATTCCATGGCATGAGGGTGACTGGATTGGTGCTATTGCAGTTAAAACCGGAGAAAAACTGTTAGAAAAAGCTGATAGCATGTTGCCTGAAAGCTTACTTAGCTTACCGCAACTAGGTGTACACCGAGATCAGCGCAATAAAGTGTGGAGTATTAAAAACCCACTTAATCCAGATGAAACACTGATAGTTAAACAAAACCGTGTTCAAGGCCTGAAAAAATTCAGCTATCGCTTTAAAGCCAGTAAAGGCGAGCGGCATTGGAATAATGCCTCAGAGATGATCCGTCGAGGCGTTAACAGTCCAAAACCAATAGCCTACTTTGAACGCACAAAAAATGCAGCCATCACACATAATTATTATGTGTGTGAATTTGTTGCCGATGCATTTTCAGCGCGTGATGCTTTTGTGGTTTTTGCTCAGGGAGAAGAGCAATATTCTGGGTTTGATAAGGACACTATTTTTCGTGCGATAGCTCACTACACCTGCAAAATGCATAACAATCAAATCATTCATTATGATTTGTCGGGTGGCAATCTTCTGATGACTAAAAATGATCATGGTCAAATTGATGTGACTGCGATTGATATAGGTCGTGCAGCGATATTTGAAGGTAAGAAAATAACAGAAAAGATGCGATTAATAGATTTAAGACGTATTTGTTATAAGTTGGATTGGCCAAATCGTGAAATCTTTATGCAAGCCTATTTCGATGAGTACGGCCAAGTTTTTGGCCCCGGTTGGAGAAAGCCTCTCGGAAATTATGAAAGGAAGCAACGGACCAAGCGAAAAATCAAACAAGCTTTGAAACGAATACGAGGTAAACATTAGAGATTTATTGATTAAGCTAGAGCAATACAGCATAGACAAGCTCGCCCTGCTACAATGCGCGCCATGACAAATTTAATTGGATTAAAATTGCATAGCAACAGGCTACCACGAAGTGGTGGCATACAAGGATGTTTCATGACAATTTTAACGGGATTAAAATTGCACGGCCATCGGCCGCCGCGAAGCGGTGATGTACAGGGATGTACATCATGATAAAGCTAAATCAACTCTCCGTTCGCCGTGGTACACGATTATTATTTGAGTCTGCCAATCTAACAATTCACCCAAAACAAAAGGTTGGATTAACAGGTGCAAACGGTACTGGGAAATCTAGTTTATTTGCACTATTCCAAGATCGATTACATGCCGATCACGGTAGTGTATCGATTCCTGATGCATGGGTAATTGCTCATGTTGCTCAAGAAACACCTGCCATTGATAGTCCTGCAATTGATTATGTATTACAGGGTGATGCTGAATATATGCATCTGCAACAGCAATTGCTTAAAGCGGAAGAAGAGCATGATGGCCATCTTCAAAGTGAATTGCATGATAAGTTAGCCGCAATTGAGGGTTATACAGCGCGAAGTCGAGCCGGTCGTTTAATGCATGGTTTGGGCTTTAATGGTGAACAGGAACAATTGCCAGTTAATTCATTCTCTGGTGGTTGGCGGATGCGCTTGAATCTTGCTCAGGCGCTGATGTGTCGTTCAGATTTGTTATTACTGGATGAACCGACTAATCATCTTGATTTAGAAGCGGTTTATTGGTTGGAAGATTGGTTGCGTAATTATCAGGGTACTTTGGTTCTGATATCACATGATCGTGATTTTCTTGATCGGGTTGTAAATCAAATTGTACATATTGAACAACAGCGACTGAAAATGTATAGCGGTAATTATTCTGCCTTTGAATTAGCACGTTCCGAACATTTAGCACATCAACAAGCCGCACACAATAAACAACAACGTGAAATTGCTCATATTCGTAGTTTTGTTACTCGTTTTAAAGCTAAAGCAACTAAAGCCAAACAAGCACAAAGTAGGGTTAAAGCATTGGAAAGAATGGAATTGATCGCGCCAGCTCACGTTGATTCACCGTTCCACTTCAGCTTTTTTCCACCAACACGAGTAACTGCACCATTATTAAGTTTAGATAAAGTGGCCGTGGGTTATAACGAACAGCCGATAATTTCGGGAGTGAAGTTATCATTAGCGCCGGGTGACCGTATTGGTTTATTAGGACCTAATGGTGCGGGTAAATCGACATTAATAAAGTTGATTGCAGGTGAATTATCGGCTTTACAAGGCAAGCGAAAAGAAGCGAAAGATATTCGCATCGCCTATTTTGCTCAGCATCAATTAGAACAGCTCATGGTGGATGAAAGTCCGTTGCAACATTTACAGCGTTTAGACAGACAAGCTTCCGAAGCCGATCTGCGTAACTTTATTGGTGGTTTTGGCTTTCATGGTGATGATGCATTGGCACCAGTTGGACCCTTTTCCGGGGGTGAAAAAGCACGTTTAGTATTGGCTTTGTTAGTATATCAAAAGCCAGCACTATTATTACTTGATGAACCGACCAATCACCTCGATTTGGAAATGCGTTTAGCCTTGACGTTAGCATTGCAAGATTTTGAAGGTGCTCTAGTTGTTGTGTCACATGATCGACATTTATTACGTACTGTAGCCGATGAATTATGGCTGGTATCAGATGGTAAAGCAGCTGTGTTTGATGGTGATTTAGATGATTATCGTCAATGGTTAATGACTAAAGATAAGCCTGTTAAGGCAGAGCTGAATGCAACTATCAATAATAAAAAAGATGATCGTCGTACTGCCGCTGTTGCTAGGAAAAAGCTGCAGCCTTTACGAAATTCGGTTAAAAAAGCAGAGCAGAAAATGGAAACCGTGCAGTCTAAATTAGACAAGGTGGAACAAAAGTTAGCCGATAATGGCCTGTATGAAGACAGTGCTAAAGACCAATTAAAAGCCTTGTTAGTTGAGCAGGGTGATTTGAAAGCAGAATTAGAGAAAGTTGAAATGGACTGGTTTGAAGCCAGTGAAGCATTGCAAGAAGCAGAAGCATAATTTCTAGAGAACCCATATGGCATTATTATCATTAAAACAAATTATCGTCAGTTTTGGCGGTCCAAATCTATTGGATAAAGTAGATTTTCAACTCGATCGTGGTGAACGTGTCTGTCTGGTCGGTCGTAATGGTGCAGGCAAGTCGACCTTGATGAAATTGATAGCTGGTGAACTCACAGCTGATGGTGGTGAGATTTTAGGGCAAGGTTTGAAAATAGCACGTCTTGAACAAGAAGTCCCTGCTGGAACTGAAGGCAGTGTATTTGATGTAGTAGCAAAAGGATTAGGTGATATTGCTCCTTTACTAATTGAATATCATCACGTGATCCATCAATTAGAAACAGACAGTTCTGATAAGGTATTGGCTGCATTGGAAAAAGCACAGCATAAATTAGAAGCAGTGGATGGATGGTCAGTTGAGCAACGTGTAGAAGCTGTTATTTCACGATTAAGCCTAGATCCAGATGTTGAGTTTTCAACCTTATCCGGTGGAATGAAACGTCGAGTGTTATTAGCTCAGGCCTTAGTAAAAGAACCCGATATCTTATTATTGGATGAGCCAACCAATCATCTGGATATTTCATCTATTACTTGGTTGGAAGAGTTTTTGAAGAGTTATGGAGGTACGATTTTATTTATTACTCATGACCGTACCTTTCTGCAAGCCATAGCAACACGAATTGTACAACTGGATCGTGGTCAATTAGTCAGTTTTCCTGGGGATTATGCAAATTACCTGCAACGACGAGAAGCGATGCTAGAAGAAGAAGTACAGCAGAATGCTTTATTTGATAAGAAGCTTGCACAAGAAGAAGTGTGGATACGACAAGGGATTAAGGCGCGTCGCACGAGAAATGAAGGCCGTGTTCGGGCATTAGAGCAATTACGCCGTGAACGTGGTCAACGTAGAGAAAAGCTGGGTAATGTTAAAATGCAACTGCAAGATGCTGAACGTAGTGGCAAGCTGGTAATTGATGCCGAATACTTAACTCAAAGCTATGATGGCCGAGTATTATTTAAAGACTTTAGCACCGTTATTCAACGTGGTGACCGTATTGGTGTTATCGGACCAAATGGCTGTGGTAAAAGTACACTACTGTCTATTTTATTAGGCCGAGCTAAACCCGAATCAGGTGAAGTTAAATTGGGTACCACGCTTGAAGTTGCCTATTTTGATCAATTACGCAGTCAATTAGATGAAAATGTCAGTGTGGTCGATAATGTTGGCCAAGGTCGAGATTATGTCGAGATTAATGGTGCGAGTAAGCATGTTATTGGTTATTTGCAAGACTTTTTGTTTACCCCTGAACGAGCAAGAACACCAGTAAGATCATTGTCAGGTGGCGAACGTAATCGCCTGTTATTAGCTAAATTATTTACTCAACCAGCCAATTTGTTAGTGATGGATGAGCCGACCAATGATCTTGATGCTGAAACTTTAGATTTGCTAGAAGATTTGTTGATGAATTATAAAGGGACTTTATTATTAGTCAGCCATGATCGTACTTTCTTGAATAATGTCGCAACCAGCACCATTGTATTTGATGATGATGGCGAAGTACGTGAATATGTTGGTGGGTATGATGATTGGGTTCATCAGCGTCAGCAGGATAAACAAGCTCAAACCATGAAAAAAACGACAGCAAAGACCGAAAAGAAACCTGTTAAAAAGAAATCATCGTTAACCTATCAAGAACAATTGGACTTGGCTGAATTACCTAAAATGATTGAACAATTGGAACAAAAACAAGCAGTATTACATGAGACAATCGGCAAGCCAGAGTTTTATCAGGAAGCCGAAAACAAGATTGCTAAAACCCAACAAGAGTTAGATCTTATTACCATAGAGCTAGAAACAGCTTATGAACGCTGGGATAGTTTAGAAGCCAAACAGAAAGGCTAATGAGCCAAAGCGAACCAAAGCTTATTTTCAATCAGCATACAACTGATGGAGAAGTTCGAGTGTGGCAGCACAATAATCGGCGTTGGCTAGATTTTAACGATAGTTTGATTCAGTCAGAAATAGTCCTAGATAGACCCGATTTGTTACCATTACCACTTAATCAGGCTATGTTGGCTGGGACGATGTTTGTGGAACATCCGAAACGAGTATTATTAGCTGGTACTGGTGGAGGGGCAACGGCACGTTATTTTGCCAGTCGTTTCCCTGATGTTGTTGGTGATGCAATAGAAAAGTCAGATTTGGTTGCTACTATAGCTCGTGAATTTTTTTATTTTCCGAAGCAAGATCAAAATAATTGGCAAATTATCACAGCAGATATTACGACTTATATTAATCAATGTCAGCAGCGTTATGATTTAATTGTAATTGATATTGCGGTGGATCAAAAAACACCTGAGTGGATTATTGAACGCCAGTTTTTACAGCAATGTCGATCGATATTGTCGAAAAATGGTCAAGTGGTGTTTAACTTACTAGTCGATGATGCAAATGCTTTTTTGCATTACTTGTC
>QNEY01000004.1 GCA_003645385.1 Gammaproteobacteria bacterium
ATGCACTAATTGCCAAACTAATGGCACAGACAATGGCAAAAAGCCATTTTCCTCGCTGTAATGGTGATGTTCTAAGTAACAATTCACGCCCTACAATTGCTGGCACTATACCTTGCATAAAGTGACCTAGCCGATCATAGTGATTCCGCGCTAAATTAAATTCTATTTGAATCCAGTTAAACAATGGATTTTCTGCATAAGTGTAATAACCACCTATGATTAGAATAAGAGCAAACAGTCCTAATAAACGATAACTTAATAGCGTCAAAGGAAAGGCTTTGTATGAACCCCACAATACCAATAAACCAATCATTACTGGTATGGTTTCTAATAGCCATGTCAAACAGTCTGCTACTGGCGAAATACCTGAAACGATTAGACTAATTATTAGCAGATAAAACCAGAACTTTTGCTCCACGGCTTGATTCATCGCAACTAATGCAAAGTTTGAGGAACGGCTAAAGTAAATGCAGGTATATCAACTTCAAATCGTTCACCTGCATCATCTATCATCATATAATGCCCTTGCATCATACCAACAGGTGTATCAAGCATAGCAGCGCTAGTATAGGTAAATTCTTGCTCAGGAGATAAGTATGGATGCTTACCTACAACGCCATCACCTTCAACCTCCTGCTCATGACCATCGCCACCAGTTATCTTCCAATAACGTGACAATAAGCGTGCAGGACTGGAACCCGAGTTTTTTATAGTGATGGTGTAAGCAAACAAATATCTTGCTTTCATTGGATCTGACTCTTGTTCTAGATATGTCGCCTCAACATCAACAGAAATATTATTATTATCTTTTCCTAAATTCATGAGTTCATTATACAGTTATTTTTTGTGCTAATAAGCGTGCACCCATCAATCCGACCTTCGGTTGCAAGATTAAACGTACTGGTATTTTCTCTACTAATGTCGTCATTTTTCCTTTGGCAATAAATGCATCAATAAAAGGTCCCTGCATAAAGCGTTGGTAATTTTTTGCAGCAATGCCCCCAGCAATATATAAACCTGCCATTGGTAATACAGTCAGTGCAAGATTACCGGCTTGAGCACCATATATTTCAATAAATAAATCCAATGATTCCAGAGCAAGTGCATCGTTATTTTCAAGTGCAAATTGACTAATTACAGCTGCAGGATCACCATCAATCATAGCCTGACGCAGATCTGGATTTTCATCATGCTGTTCATAAGCTCGTAGAAACTCATAAATCGTAACCAGACCAGGGCCTGATACAATTCGTTCATATGAAACATGGCCAAAGCGCTCTATCAAATGTTCCAATAATAAAATCTGCATCGGATCAGTCGGAGCAAAATCAGCATGCCCGCCTTCAGTTGCAACTACCCGCCAACCATCAGCTTCAGGAAATAACAGTGCCTGTCCTAAACCTGTTCCTGCGCCAATCACTGCTCTAGGTGCATTCTCATCAACCTCACCTTGTTGCAAGGTAATCACTTCATCATCAGCAAGACTGCTTATTCCATATGCAACAGCTGCAAAGTCATTACATAAATGCACATGGCCAATATCAAATTTGCCAGCCAGATTATCTGCATTCAGTTGCCATGGTAAATTGGTGACATTGGCATCACGTCCAAAGACCGGGCCAGCAACTGCAAAGCAGGCACTGTCGATTCTGTAATCCTTAATCTGTTGTTGATTTAAGAACTCACACAAGACCAAGTCAAAACTGGAAAAATCTTGACTGACATAGCTTTGCTCCAAAATCACATTGCCCTGTTCAGAACTTAACTGGAATAATGTTTTGGTGCCGCCAATATCAACTGCTAGCAAATGACGCATCGTTATTGTCCTGCAGCAGCTGCATCCATGTACCAGTAATATTCAGCTTGAGGAGCCAGACGCTGTACTGGCAAGCCCTGTACTGCATCAGTAGTAATATCTTTGACAATCGCTGCCTTTGCTTCGCCAGCAATAAACACTATCACCTGTCTAGCAGCATTAATCACCGGATAAGTCATCGTTACCCGCCATGATTCAAACTTCTCAACATACACACTGGTAGTTAAGGTCTCAGTGGCATCCAAAGCATCTGTACCCGGAAATAATGAGGCAATATGGCCATCTGGTCCCAAACCTAATAGAACCAAATCAAGCGGCTGCCCTAGCAATATTTCTTTCATTGTTCGTGCGTAGCTAACTGCCACATCAGATGCAGCACCATCCTCAGTTGGCATGCGATGAACATTCTCTTGAGGAATAGGAATATGGTCAATCATTGCTTCACGTGCCATTTTGAAATTGCTATCATCATGAGTAGGCAATACACAGCGTTCATCTCCAAAGAACAAATGCACTCGTGACCAGTCAACTTGTTCCACATAGGGAGATGTAGCTAATTTCTGATACAAACCTTTTGGAGTTGAGCCACCAGCTAATGCCACATGAAATATTCCTCGTTTAGCAATCGCTGATCGTGCTTTAGTAACAAATTCTTCAGTGGCTGCTTCAATCAAACTAACTGCATCCGGCAGGATTTTTTGTTCTGCTTTCATTTCTTCCTCTATTTTGGTCTAGTTAACCAAATGATAATAACTCTGAGACTATACTCAACGATAAAAGCTGAAATGATAATGCCACAAGGGATAAAAGTCCTAATTCTATTTGCAATTGGCTAGACTTAAACCTCAGAAGTTATGACTTCTTAGTCATCAAACTTTTGTCTCTTTATTAATGGACTAACTGTGGGAGCTTGTACAAATAAAGTAAATAACACCACACCAAAGGCTATGGACTGCACTGTCCACCAATAGTCTAGTTCTAGTGGTAAAGACAGCGCCAATGCTAGCGTAACCGCTCCACGCAAACCACCTACAAACATTATTTGTTGATATCCAAATGGAATCCGTTCGACACCTGGCAATAAAGAAATTAATGGCGCACCTCCAAATACACCAACACCCCGAGCAATTAATACTGCAGCAATACCAATTAACATTGCTAACCAATTATCGGTGAACATACCCACAGTAATGGTAACGCCCATTAACAGAAACATAATTGCTTCTGCCACATAAACGTTAAAACTCCAAAAATCATCAACAAAACTTCGTTTTTCATGATCTTGAAAATCATGGTGAATAACTCGTCCTAATACCATCCCAGCCACCAGTACTGACATCACACCGGATACGTTTAACGAATCAGCGACCAAATAAGAAATATATGCTGCGATTAAGGTTACGATGGCTTGTTGAATATAATCATGCAATATCCGAGATAAGAACAAAAAAGTAAACCCTATAAATAAACCAATAATAGCGCCCCCAAAGAACACCACCATAAAGCGTATACTGGCATCCAATATTGATATATCTTCCATAGGATGTTGAGCGATATAAAGAAAAATACTGAACGTTACAATGGCTGTAGCATCATTAAATAAGGCTTCACCATCTAGTAGTATGCACAACCTCTTTGGGACACCAGCCTTTCGCATTATTTCCAGCACTGCAACCGGATCGGTTGCTGCCAGCATTGCGCCTGTTAGCAAAGCTGCAATCCATGGAAACCCTGTCGGATGACCAATACCATAATAAATCATGGTCGCAGCCACAAAAGTAGATAACAGCATCACAGGTATTGCAAAAAACAGGATAACTATAAGATGCTTGAGCAGCTGGCCAGCATCAATTTTAAATGCTGCCTCAAAAATCAACAAAGGTAGAAAAACAAATAAAATTAGATCATGAAAGGAGTCATAACGTACACCGGTATCAACACCGAAATAAACTAAGATTTCACTGCCGACAAAACCAGTTACAACCAGTAATCCAGCAAAAGGAATATTATATTTTTCAGCTATTGGCTTAAGTAACAATGCCAGAAGTAACATCAAAGCCAATAACATCAAGCCAGTACTGATTGCCATTATTTACTCCTTCTGACCATTTCTGAATTAAGCATAATGTGGTTCACACCATACGAGCTTATTTAATCGAAGTAATCTTAATTGGTTCAAGTTCAGGAAAAAGTTCATCCATTCCTTGTGTGCGACCAGTACCCATAACAATACGTGCATGGCTACGACTTAAGGCTCGGGGGCTTTTAACACCACATGAATGCGCAATAATACCGACTTCTTTTACCATATTATTGATATAACTACTCACTCGAGTAGCTTTAGTCGGAGGATGAAGCCCTTTTTGAAATTTAGGATCATGGGTGGTAATTCCTGTTGGGCAGGTGTTTTTATTACATTGCAAAGCCTGAATACAACCTAACGAAAATAAAAACCCACGTGCACTAGTAATAAAGTCTGCACCAGCACACAAGGCCCCAGCAACAGATCCGGGAGTAACAAGCTTGCCTGAGGCAACTACTTTTATCCGATCACGTAAACCATATTGTTTCAATTTATCTACCATAATCGGCAAACTTTCACGCAATGACATACCCACTGAATCAATCAATGACATTGGAGCAGCACCCGTCCCCCCTTCAGCACCATCAATAGTTATAAAATCTGGGGCTGAATCCTGTCCCCGTTTCACGATTGCACTTAATAAAACATCAATTTGATTAGGAGCTCCCACAACCATTTTGAAGCCTGTTGGTTTGCCCGTCACATTTCTAACTCGATTGACCATATCGATCAAATCATCAAAACTATTGATATCAGGATGACGGTTCGGACTGTAGGCATCTTTACCGACTTCAATACCACGAATACGGGCAATTTCTTCAGTTACTTTTTCCCCGGGCAAAATACCACCTTTACCTGGCTTGGCACCTTGACTCATCTTAATTTCAAACATTTTCACTTCAGGATGAGCCGCGATCTCAATGAGTTTTTCATCATTCAAATTTCCTTCCAGATCACTCACCCCATTTTTTGCCGTTCCTATCTGGAAAACGATATCGGCACCACCCTCAAGATGATATGGTGACAATCCACCCTCACCCGTGTTCATCCAAGCACCAGCTGATTTTGCACCCGAAGATAACGCTAATATAGCTGGCTTGGACAATGCACCATAACTCATACCTGAAATATTAAAGATTGAAGCTGTGGTATAGGGATGTTTACAGTTAGAACCTATAGTGACAGGTTGAGGTGTCACTGCATCCTCACCTAAGGTTGGAAATGCACAATTGACAAATAATACTCTCCCTGGACCATTAATATTATCTGTCGAACCAAAAGCGACTGTACTATCAACATTCTTTGCAGCACGATAAACCCACGAACGTTGCGCCCGATTGAAAGGTAATTCTTCACGATCCATTGCAAAAAAATATTGACGAAAAAATTCACCTACATGTTCAAAAAGATAACGGAAACGACCAATAACAGGATAATTACGTCGAATAGTTTGCTGCGTTTGAGTAACATCTATCACATAAGCAACAATAACCCACAATATCACCAAACCAATTGCCAAAATGAATAACGCTGCTAGAACTTCTAGTGCTGCAAAAAGAAACTCACCAAACTCGTCTGACAATACATTCATAACTATCAATCCTTAGTTTTTTATCAACTATTCCTCAGGTAATCATAACTTGATCAAATAGGCAATAGCTTGGAATCAAATTCTGACTACCAACCGAAACTTATTTCAAAAAAAGGTCATATGCAGGGTTATCGGTCTCTTGCCAATAAACATAACCCAACGCATCTAAAAAACCCTGAAATTCATTTTGTTCATCGTCTGGCACTTGCACACCAACTAAGACACGCCCATATGCGGCACCATGATTTCGGTAATGAAATAGACTAATATTCCATCGCTGTCCCATCCGAGTTAAAAATCGTAATAACGCACCAGGGCGTTCAGGAAACTCAAACCTATATAAACGTTCATTTTCAACTTGAGGGGCATGACCTCCAACCATATAACGTACATGAAGCTTAGCCATTTCATTATCAGTGAAGTCAACCCACTGGTATCCAGCTTGATCAAGACTATCAAATAAAGCTTGCCGTTCAGTATCGCCACCATCTATCTGTAAACCAACAAATACCTGCGCATCACGGTTATCAGCATAACGATAATTAAATTCTGTGATGCCATATTCAGATAAGATTTGGCAAAACTGTTGGAAACTACCAGGCTTCTCATCAATTGTTGTTGCAAACAATACCTCTCGCCGCTCACCTAACTCTGCACGTTCAGCAACATGGCGCAAACGATCAAAGTTGATATTGGCGCCACTATCGATCACTACAATATGTTTATTGATAAGGTTTTCACGAGCAACATATTTCTTAGCACCTGCTACTGCTAACGCACCTGATGGCTCAGCTATTGAACGAGTATCATCAAAAATATCCATTATCGCCGCACAAATCTCATCACTATCAACCAAGATCACTTCATCAACCGTCTCACGTGCAATTCTGAAAGGCTCCGCACCAACCTGACGCACTGCTGTACCATCAGCAAACAGGCCAACCTGATCAAGTACAACTCGATCATCGGCATCTAATGCTGCTTTCAAACAAGCTGCATCTACCGGTTCAACACCAATAACTTTAATTTCTGGCCTAGATGACTTGATATAAGCAGCTATCCCAGCAATCAAGCCACCACCGCCAACGGGTACAAAAATCGCATCAAGAGGTTCAGGATGCTGACTCAATATCTCCATAGCGATTGTCCCTTGGCCGGCAATCACCTCAGGATCATCATATGGATGAATAAATGTTCTACCCTGCTGTTTTGCCAGATTCAAAGCATAATCACAGGCATCATCATAATTATTGCCATGCAAAACAATCTCAGCCCCAAGATTTTTAACAGATTCAACCTTAATTGGAGGTGTGGTTTTTGGCATAACAATTAAAGATGAAATACCCATTTTTTTTGCTGATAAGGCAACACCTTGAGCGTGATTTCCTGCTGAGGCTGCAACCACACCTTGACTGCGTTCTTCACTAGTTAAATGGCTCATACGATTGTAGGCACCACGTAATTTAAATGAGAAAACTGGCTGTAGATCTTCTCGTTTCACCCACACCAAATTATTCAATCTTTGAGACAGACGTGGCATTTTATCTAATGGCGTTTCAATTGCCACATCATAGACTTGTGCGTTACGGATTCTTTCTACATATTCAGTCAGCATGACCACTCAAATTTTTCAGAAATTAATTAAATTAATGCTTACGTTACCATTGACAGCCATTTATCTCTATAATTAGCGGGATAAATTAGTAATCCAATCGATATAAGGAAGACATAATGACACCTGATGAAATGAAGAAACAGGCTGCATACGCAGCGCTAGAACACATTAATACCGATGGGGTAGTTGGTGTTGGTACAGGTTCTACCGTCAATCATTTTATTGATGCTTTAGCTACAATCAAAGGCCGTATCGAAGGTGCTGTTTCCAGCTCAATCGTGTCTACCAAACGTCTGGAAGAGCATGGGATTCATGTTTTTGATTTAAATGACGTTAGTAATGTCGCTGTTTATGTTGATGGTGCTGATGAATCAAATCATTTTCTACAACTCATTAAAGGTGGTGGCGGTGCATTAACACGCGAAAAGATTATTGCCGCAGCCAGTGACAAATTTGTCTGTATCGCTGACGAAAGCAAATTAGTAGATGTGTTAGGCAAATTTCCATTGCCCGTTGAAGTTGTACCTATGTCTCGCAGTTATGTGGCACGTGAAATTGTTAAGATGGGAGGTCAGCCAGTATACCGTGAAGGCTTTATCACCGATAACAGCAACGTGATCATTGATGTTCACGGCTGGGACATCATGGAAGCCATCAAATTAGAAACAGAATTAAACGCTATTGTTGGCGTAGTTACTAATGGTTTATTTGCAGCTCGTCCTGCGGATGTATTGTTATTAGGTAGCGAAAGTGGCACTAAAACTGTTTACGCAAAATAACATCACCCTTCACTTCACCCGAGCCCGAGCCTTAGATCTGGGAATGAGTGAAGTGAAGGCAATCAACTCTATATACCACATAACATAATGTTCAAACCCTTAAGTGTCTTTGTCGGCTTACGCTATACGCGCGCTAAACGCCGAAATCATTTCATTTCATTTATTTCTCTTACCTCCATGTTTGGTGTTGCCCTTGGTGTAGCCGCCTTAATAACTGTGCTATCCGTTATGAATGGTTTTGAAAAAGAACTGCGTGAGCGGATTTTGGGAATGACATCTCATGCTTTCATTACTGGCGCTGATGGCACACTCAAAGACTGGCAAGCACTGCAGGATATGATTGATGGATATCCCCACCTGGTTGATTCCGCACCTTTTGTAGAAGGTCAGGCGATGCTAAGTCAAGGTAGTCGTGTTCGAGGTACGCTAGTACGAGGTATAGATCCTCAATTAGAAGGCAATGTTTCCACCATTGATGACAAAATAATTCAAGGCAGGTTTGACGATCTTAAACCGGGTGACTTTGGCATTATTTTAGGTAAAGATCTAGCCATTGCCATGGGCGTTGCCACTGGCGATAAAATTACCATGATAACGCCACATGTGACCCCTACTCCTGCTGGTGTAATGCCTAGATTAAAGCGGCTTAATGTTGTGGGTGTCTTTGAAATAGGTATGTACGAATATGATAGTGCTTTAGCGGTGATGAATATCACTGATGCTGCCAAACTATTTCGAATCCCGAACAAAGTCACCGGTTTGCGTTTAAAGCTTGATGATGTCTATCAAGCACCACGTATTAGTCGTGAATTATTATCGACTCTACCTGCCAATTATCGTGCAGCTGACTGGACTTATCAGCATGCCAACTTTTTTAGGGCTCTTAAAACTGAAAAGACTGTGATGTTTGTCATTCTGTTATTAATTGTAGCAGTAGCCGCTTTTAACATCGTTTCAACCTTGATTATGATGGTCACTGATAAACAAGCAGACATTGCCATATTGCGAACCTTAGGTATGACTCCTCGTGGTATTATGACTATCTTTATGGTGCAAGGGACCATGATTGGTATCTTTGGTACCTTGATCGGGGTTCTTGGTGGTGTTGCCTTAGCACTCAATGTCGAAACCCTGATTGCTAATCTTGAACAACTATTAGGCTATCAATTCTTGCCTGCCGATGTGTATTACATTAGTAGCTTACCTTCTGATCTGCACTGGAACGATGTCACTGTGATCGCTATTACAGCATTTTCATTGTCATTACTATCTACACTCTATCCTTCATGGCGTGCCTCTAAGATTAAACCTGCTGAGGCTTTGCGTTATGACTAACTCAATCGTCATTGAGTGCAAGCATCTAGCCAAACACTTTTCAGATGGCACCCTCGAAGCAAAGGTTCTCAACGATATCAACCTGACAGTAGAAAAAGGTTCTCGCATAGCTATTGTAGGTAGTTCTGGCTCGGGAAAAAGCACTTTATTACACCTCCTTGGAGGTCTTGATACGCCAAGTAGTGGTAAAGTTGAAATCCATGGACAAGACATTAACTCCATGTCTGTTAACAGCTTAAGTAAACTACGCAATCAAAGCTTGGGCTTCGTTTATCAATTTCATCATTTATTGCCGGAATTTACTGCTTTAGAAAATGTTGCCATACCGTTAGTGATCGGTGGTCAACAGCCTAAATCAGCTCTGCAACAGGCTGAAGAGTTGTTAACTAAAGTTGGTTTATACCACCGAATTGCTCATAAACCCGGCGAATTATCTGGTGGTGAGCGCCAACGTGCGGCATTAGCACGGGCTTTAATTACTCAACCGGATTGTCTATTGGCAGATGAACCAACTGGTAATCTGGATCATCATACTGCACAAGATATTTTTGACTTAATTCTAGAACTCAATGAATCACTTGGAACTGCATTGGTCATTGTCACTCATGATACAAATTTAGCATCACAAATGGACAATACATTGACTTTGATAGATGGCACATTAAAAGTTTAATATTTGTTACAGCTTCTATGCCGCCTTTTTAACCAATTTCGAATAACAATTAATCGCCAAATAAGGCGAACAAAAAGTATCCCCAACAAAGCCGTAGTCGTGCCACAAATCAGGCACCCCAATAATAGTGGTTTCCAGATAATTAAAAACTCATGGGTCAACCAGTGCCATGACATCTCAAAAGAATAGTGATCAGCAGGTATTTGTAATACCCACGTACCAACTGTGTAGGCAAAAAAGAATACTGGTGCAAATGTTATCGGATTGCTGAACCAAGATCCAATAACAGCAACAGGAAGATTAACGCGGAAAAGAATTGCTAAAGCACCAGCAATAAACATCTGCCCTATTACAGGCATAAATCCTATAAATAACCCCAGAGCCAAACCACCCGCCACAGTACGACGATTCAGATGCCATAGTCTGGGCTCGGTTATTCGCTGACCAAACTTTTGTAAATGCGGATGTTCGCGCATCGTTTTATGATCAGGCATGATACGTTTAAGGAACTTACGTGGCATTAAGCTTCATCTTGATTATTTAAGTCGGTCATCATTATAGGGATATATGATTAAAACTGCCATTTCATTTACGCTCGGATGCGTACTATTTTTACAGCTTTCTACTCTACCATCAAGTCAATGGTTTTGGGCATTATTGCCTACTTGTATTTTGTTGGTATTTATCAAAACACGCTTGCTAGCCATAGTGATATTTGGTGCCTTATGGACTTTTTTCCATGCCAGCTTAATTATTGATGACCAGTTGTCCAGCAACATGGAGGGGAAAGATATAGCGCTTAAAGGTACTGTAATCAGTGTTCCATCATACAGTGACCAACGACTTCAATTTGAATTCAGACCCGATCAACCTGACAATTATTCACTTCCAAAAAAATTACGTCTAAATTGGTATCGACCATTGCCTGACAATCTAAAAGCTGGTGAACAATGGCTATTAACAGTACGTTTAAAACACGCTCATGGCATGATGAATCCGGGTACATTTGATTATGAAGGCTGGTTATTTCAGCAAAGGGTCGGAGCAACAGGCTATGTCCGTCCAAACCCAACAAACAAACGTCTTATTTCCAGCCCTGCGTATTCTATCAATGCGATAAGGCAATCACTTATGGTAGCTATTGAGAGTCATTTAGCTGATAGTCCATATCTTGGTCTGATTCAAGGTCTGACAGCAGGTATTCGATACAACATTTCTCAACAACAATGGCATGTTCTACGCTTATCAGGTACCAGCCATTTATTAGCTATCTCAGGTTTACATATTGGTTTGGCCGCAGCACTAGGGTTTTTCTGTTCCCGCTGGTTATGGGCAAGACGATCTAATAACTTACTGTTATTACCTAGCTCTAGTGCTGGTGCCATTGGTGGTTTTATAACTGCACTATTTTATGCCGGCCTAGCTGGATTCTCCATACCTAGTCAACGAGCTCTGATTATGGTTGCAACTGTTATGTTCACTTTATTAATTCGTAGATCTGTTTGTACTAGTCATATCCTGGCTGTCAGCTTGTTATTGATAGTAGTGCTTGATCCTGTAGCTGTACTTTCTGCTGGATTCTGGCTATCGTTTTCAGCAGTGGCAATTATTCTTTTTATCACTCAAAATCGATTGCCATCACCACGCTGGCAATGGGCAAAAGTGCATTCCTTGATAGCCTTTGGAATTACACCTCTTTTACTACTGTTTTTTATGCAGACGTCATTAATTGCACCTATTGCCAATTTTATAGCAGTCCCTGTTATCAGCTTGCTTGTTGTACCCGTTTTATTAGTCGCCAGTCTATTGTTATGGTTAATCGAACCCGTTGGTGCATTGTTACTCCAACTGGCTGATTTGATACTTAGTAAGCTCTGGCCATTTTTAGACTATTTGGCTACTCTACCCTTCTCACATTGGTCTAGCACCCATATTCCAATTTTATACTGGCTACCCATCATAGTAGGAACCATTGCCCTATTATCACCAACAAGGTTTCCGGCAAAATGGCTAGGAATACTAGGCTTCATGCCCTTGTTTTTAAGTTCACCAAGCAAACCTGATCAAGGTGAATTCTGGTTTACCTTATTGGACGTTGGCCAAGGGCTCGCTGCCGTGGTCCAGACCCAGCATCATGTTCTGATATTCGATACTGGCCCTAAATTTAGTGATAACTTTAATACCGGCACAGCAATCATCCAACCTTTTCTACAACAACGAAGTATTCAAGATATTGATATTCTAGTAGTTAGCCACGGTGATAATGATCATAGTGGTGGTGCCATACCGCTTGGCAATGTAATTCCAGTTACTCAAATTCTTAGCAGCACTCCCCAGTTACTACCGAATGCAAAACATTGCCATGCAGGCCAATCATGGCAATGGGATGGGGTGACATTTACCATGCTTCATCCAGAAATTAATGACCATGGTAGTGAGAACAATCTTTCTTGCGTTTTAAAGATCTCAACAGCTATTGGCAGTGTCTTATTATCAGGAGATATTGAATCCGAAGCAGAACAGTTATTAATGAATCGCTCTGGTAAAAATCTAAAGTCCACTCTATTGGTAGTACCACATCATGGTAGTAAAACATCTTCCAGTAGAGCATTTATTAATGCTACTCTAGCTGAGTTAGTATTATTTCCAGTGGGTTATCGAAATCGATATCACTTTCCCGCAAGCACTGTTATCGAGCGCTACCAGAAGTATAATAGCACTCTCTTCACGACTGCTGAACATGGTGCAATTGAATTTAAATTCAACCTTCATGCCATCTCATCCCCTATTACATGGAGGCAACATGCTCAGCGAATATGGACACATCAACCATTAATCACATCATCACCTCAATATCCTGAGAATTGAAAGAACCTTTTTTTAAGGTTATGGTAACCATATTAACTGTTAATCTAGTCTTAAACTGTAGTGTTATCGGGATAAAATAATATTGAAACAATCATTAGGATTTGATGAAAATATCACAGCAATGCTAAGCTATTTATTGGGCTGGATAACTGGACTAATTATCCTGTTACTTGAAAAAGATAATAGTTTCGTCAGATTTCATGCCATGCAATCCATTGTCGTTTTTGGGATATTGACATTGCTCACCATGGTAGTTTCTATTGTTCCTTTTATTTATGGCTTGTTACTATCAGTGCTTAACATCATTGGCGTTATTTTATGGATAGTCTTAATGATTAAGGCATACCAACACGAACGTTTCGAATTACCTGTAGCATCTGAATTAACCAACAACTTACTCAACAAATAATGTTATGTATGCAGTAACATATGCAGTAATAACTCTTATTCAATGGACTAATTTATTATGTTAGAACTCTTTAAAGCTGGTGGTTGGTTAATGCTGCCACTATTTGCCTGCTCAGTTATAGCCATTGGCATTATCGCTGAACGTTTTTGGAGTTTGCAGACCAAGCGAATTACTCCTCCTGAATTGATTACTCAAATCTGGCAGTGGTTACGTTTTGATCAAGTTGATGATAATCGTATACAGGCACTCCGAAAAAACTCACCTTTAGGTGCAATTTTAGCTGCCGGACTAGTTAATCGTGACTGTTCACGAGATATCACTCGTGAAGGTATTGAAGATGTTGGTCGTCACGTTACAGTAACATTAGAACGAAATTTAAACACCTTAGGTACCATTGCAGCAATTACTCCGTTACTAGGCTTATTAGGTACTGTGATTGGTATGATTAAAGTTTTTGCTGTTATCACAACTGAAGGTGTCGGCAATCCTGAAACATTGGCAGGAGGTATTTCAGAAGCTTTAATTACGACAGCTACCGGTTTAGTAGTCGCTATCCCAAGTCTGATTTTCTATCGTTATTTTAGAGGCCATATAAATAGATTAGTCGTTGATATGGAAGAACAAGCAATGAAACTAATCGAAATATTGCACGGTGATCGTAACTTTGATCCAGATGCGGATGCTGGCAAGTGAAACTATCACCAAGAAACTCAGAGGAGCCTGACGTAAATCTCACCCCAATGATTGACGTTGTATTCTTACTATTGCTGTTCTTCATGGTTTCTACCAGTTTTATTCGTGAAAGCTCTCTGAAAGTTGATCTACCTGAAGCTACTGGACAAGCATTAGTCGAACAAGAGCAAGCAATTGATATCGTAATCAATTCAGATGGTCAGTTTGTCGTGAACACCATCACATTAGATAGTCCCTCTAATGAACAGTTAGCCGCAGTCCTTAAAAAAGCTGTCGGGGAAAATACTGACCCTCACATCATTATCAGTGCTGATGCCAATGCAGAATACCAAAACATTGTTACTGCAATGGATACTGCACAACAACTTGGCTATACCCGGTTAACACTAGCCACACGTCAAACCACATCCAAACAACCATGAGACTTGAAACAGCCACAACCATAAGTGCCAGTGATATTTATCGGCGCTTATTAACCTATGTCAAACCATATTGGTTGGTATTTATAATTTCTATAATTGCGATGTTAGTTTTTGCAGCCACGGAAACAGGCTTGGCTGCAATGATGAAACCATTGATGGATGGCAGTTTTGTTGAGCGTGACCTTGATACAATTAAATTTATTCCTCTAGCACTTATTGGTCTATTTATAGTCCGAGGTGTAGCCAATTTTATAACCTCCTATGGTTTAGGCTGGATTGCTCGCAATGTCATCAAAAACCTGCGAACAGAGATATTTAAATCTCTCATCGCTTTACCTGCCAGTTTTTATGACCACAGTACCCCTGGACAACTTATGTCGCAGTTACTCTATGATGTTGAACAAGTTGCCAATGCTGCTACTGATGCAATATTAACCATAATTCGTGACAGTCTAACTATTCTTGGCTTACTAGCTTGGATGATTTACCTGAATGGTATGCTGTCGCTGATTATTTTGCTCACCGTTCCAGCCATTGCATTTTTGACGTTTAAAATCAGCACACGTTTTCGCCGTATCAGTAAAACTATCCAAGGCTCAATGGGTGATGTCAGTCATATTAGTAGTGAAATTATTGAAGGCCATCGTGAAGTCAAAACATTTGGTAGTCAGGAATACGAAATCAAACGTTTTGATAAAGTTAATCAAAAAAATCGCCAACAACGTATGAAAATGGTAGCAACAGATGCCATTAGTCAGCCGCTTATCCAGTTTATTACTGTGCTAGGCCTATCCGTCGTCATTTATATAGCAACACTACCGGAGATGCTAGAGCAAATTACTGCAGGCAGTTTTATCTCATTTGTTGCTGCAATGTTTATGATTCTGACGCCACTCAAACGTCTTACTAAGATCAATGGCAAGCTACAACCAGGCATTGCAGCTGCACAAGGCATATTTGCTTTATTAGACAAAAAACCTGAGCATGATGCAGGTACAAAAACCATTGAACGTGCACAAGGCGATATTCGCTATCAAAATGTGTCGTTCAGCTACAGTCATGAAAAAGGCAAAGTACTCGAAGAGATTTCCTTTCATGCCAAACCGGGACAAACAATTGCGTTTGTAGGTCATTCAGGTAGTGGAAAAACAACCTTAGTCAGTTTGTTAGCTCGTTTTTATCCCCTGAGTAGTGGTCAGATCCAAATTGATGGTATTGATATTAATGAGCTCACATTGGTCAATCTACGCCAACAAATATCATTGGTGAACCAACAAGTTATCTTATTTAACGACACTATTGCCAACAATATTGCTTATGGTCAAAAACAACACGTTACTAACGAGCAGATTATTGAAGCGGCTAAAGCCGCCCATGCATGGGACTTCATTGAGCGTTTACCCGATGGACTTGCCACACAGGTTGGTCAAAACGGTGTGTTACTATCTGGCGGGCAGCGCCAGCGACTTGCCATTGCACGCGCGTTATTACGTGATGCCCCAATCCTTATTTTAGATGAAGCAACTTCTTCATTAGACAGTAAAGCTGAACGTCACATTCAATCAGCAATCGAAACACTAATGAAACAACGTACTACTTTAGTGATAGCACATCGATTATCAACTATTGAAAAAGCTGACCAAATTATCGTGATGCATGATGGACGCATCATTGAAACAGGTACCCATGCCGAATTGATTGCAAAAGACCAGCACTATACTGAATTACATCGACTGCAATTTCAAGAACAAACTGACGTATCAGACAACTAGTGAGTATCAAAATGATACAAATGCAACTCAACTAATTATCTAAATAATGAAATGGCTCATAACTAGCTGGTATCAACCACATCCTATCCGTTGGCTATTATGGTCACTGTCCACTTTATATGGTGCTGTCACCCACTTACGAAGATTACTGTATCGCCTCGGGGTTTTTAAACAACACAAATTGAAAGTACCCGTTATTATTGTCGGTAATATTACGGTAGGGGGGACAGGTAAAACGCCTTTTGTGATCTGGCTTGTAAAACAACTACAACAAGCAGGACTTCGCCCCGGAATTATAAGCCGTGGTTATGGTGGTAAAGCTGAATATTATCCACAACTGGTCACGCCACAAAGTGATCCTGCATTAGTAGGTGATGAACCTATTATTATCAGCCGTCATACACATTGTCCGATGGCAGTCGCACCTAATCGTGTTGCGGCTGGTCAGTTACTAGTCAAACAGTTTGATTGCAACATCATTATTGCTGATGATGGTTTGCAACACTATGCTTTAGCTCGTGATATTGAGATTGTAATTGTCGATGGTAATCGCCTATTTGGTAATCAACATCTATTACCTGCCGGGCCATTACGCGAGCCAATGTCACGCTTACAGAATGTAGATTTTATCGTACACAATAATAGTGAACCATTGACAGAATTCACTATGAGCTTATCGAAAGGACACGCTATTAATCTAACGGATCCCAGTCTCACATCAGAACTAAGCACCTTTAACGATCGGACTGTACATGCTGTTGCAGGAATCGGTCACCCTGAACGTTTCTTTGATCAATTAACAAAAGATGGATTGAAAATTCATCCTCACCCTTTTTCTGATCATCATGCTTTTCAAAAGCATGATCTTGAGTTTAATGATGACAAGCCTATTTTGATGACAGAAAAAGATGCTGTTAAATGTCAGTCTTTTTCTGAAAAAAATATGTGGTATATTCCCATCAACGCTACAATAAACAATAATCTTGAACAATTAATCCTAGATAAATTAGCAGGAATCACACCGCATGGATAAAACATTACTTGAAATCTTGGCCTGTCCTAGTTGCAAAGGTAGCTTGAACTATAATAAAGTTCAGCAAGAATTGATTTGCCCTGCTTGCCGCCTTGCCTACCCAATTCGTGATGACATTCCGGTTATGCTCACTGATGAAGCTCGTGAACTCGCTGCTGATGAAGAAACATAATTCATCATGGCATTTAAAATTGTAATTCCAGCTCGTTTTTCCTCCAGTCGTTTACCTGGAAAGCCACTTCTGGATATTGCTGGCAAGCCGATGATTCAGCATGTTTATGAACGAGCCAAAGAAAGCATTGCCAGTGAAGTAATTATTGCTACCGATGACGAACGGATTAAGCAAGTAAGCGAAGCTTTTGGTGCAGATGTGTGTATGACGGGAACTGATCATCCTTCAGGAACAGACAGATTAGCTGAAGTTGCCTCACAAAGAGCTTTTTCAGATGATGATATTATTGTTAATGTGCAAGGTGATGAACCTTGCTTACCTGCCAGCCTGATCAATCAAGTTGCTGACGATCTGAAACAACATCAAGATGCTGATATTGCAACATTATTCAGTCAAATTGATCAGGAAAAACAGGTGTTTGACCCTAACGTAGTAAAAGTTGTGATGGATAGCCGAGGCTATGCACTGTATTTTAGTCGCGCCCCCATACCATGGATGCGTGATCATTTTGATCAACAATCAACTCTGCCACCGGAGTTACCACACTATCGTCATATTGGCTTGTACGGATATCGAGCGAGCTTCTTAAAACACTATGCAGAGCTTAGCCCTTGTATTTTGGAGCAAGAAGAATCCTTAGAACAACTGCGAGCTTTGTATCACCGTAAGAAAATCCATTTAACAGTTGCTGGAGTTAATCCTGGTCATGGTGTTGATACCGAGCAAGATTTAATTGAAGTACGCCAATTAATGGCTAACTAAGAAACTAGAATGAAATACCTTATGGAAAAGTGTCCCTTAAGTTATTTGAGATAGGTTTTAAGTAATTTCTCCAGACCTGCTGCAATTAAATCAGCATGCAGATCTCCCTCCCCATCAAATACAGGCAATACGTAAGTCACAGGTACTGCTCGGTGACCTTCACCATATTGTGTTGCCTGGATATTGGTGTCATCTTCCAATACCTGTAAAACCAACTCGCAGCCATCTAGCAATTCGATAATTTCACATTGCTGCTGTTGATAAACAACCTGTTGACCAAGCAAGATCAACAGGTGTTCACATGAAAATTTATTTTTCGACGACATCTTCTTTTGGTTTCGTTTTCCCTGCAGCACTTTTAACCGGTACTACCTTTTTGTCACCATTATCTTCTGTTGTGGATTTTTTTGCTACTCCTTCAGTAGGTGTCGATGAAACTTCTTTGCTTTGTTTGTCATTTGATGGTGGACGGCGACGGCGAGTAGTACCTGTAGAGGTTCTACCTCGCCGAGGTTTTTGTGCAACTGATTCAGCTGGCTTATTACCATCTATTTCTTTTGCTTGTTGATTAGCATTTACGGGCACATTACCATCAATATCTGGTGATGATTTTGGCATTGAATTACCATTAACTTCTTTCCTTTCAGGTACGACTTTGTTACCTGCATCTTCAGGAACATTAGCAGCCTCACCATCATTACGTGGACGACGACGACGACCACCACGACGAGAGCGTTTGGCATTTGAGCTGCGACTGGACTGTTCTTCATCTTTCGATGGTGAATTCTGTCCGTCTTGCTGACGAGGCTCTCCATTTGTTACAGGCTTTTGACCTGATTGTTCCTGGTCAGGACGACTACGTGGACTACGACGATTATTGCGGTTCCGTGGTTTTCTATTTTGATCGCGTTTTGGTTTATCTTCTGATTTTTGTTCCACTGGTTCTGCTTTCTCTGGCTCTTGATCAGCAGCTTTACCTGTAAGTACATTCAACATACGTTTCAACAAACTTGGTTTTTTATCTCCTTTTCTCATTGTTGGTGTTGGCGTTGGTGTTGGTGTTGGTGCCGGTGCAGCAGGAGAAACACCCGTTACAGCTGCTTGCTCTACAGCTGGCTTACCTTTCATTGCTGCTGGCATTTCAGGTTCAGGTGTTATCATTAAGTGATGGCTGACTTCAACACGTCGGTCACCTTCCTTAACTCGCTCAATATCATAATGCGGTGTTTCCATATGCGGGTTTGGAATTAATAACAATTTCACCTGATGTCGATGCTCAATAGCATCCAGTTGAACCCGTTTTTCATTCAGCATGAATGTGGCAACAGGAACAGGAAGTTGAACGATAAGTTGTGAGATTTGTTCTCTCGTTGCTTCTTCTTCAACCAAACGAAGTACAGCTAAACCAAGTGACTGCACACCACGTACATGGCCTAAACCAGCACAACGTGGACATACTTCTTCATGAGCATCACCTAATGATGGTCTCAAACGCTGACGAGACATCTCCAGCAAACCAAAACGTGAAATACGCCCTACCTGTACTCGTGCACGATCTACTTTCAAGTGCTCACGTAAGCGATTTTCAACTTCACGTTGATGGCGACTTGGCCCCATATCAATAAAATCGATAACAACCAGTCCACCTAAATCACGCAAACGTAATTGACGTGCTATTTCTTCAGCTGCTTCCAGATTGGTGTTGAAAGCAGTTTCTTCAATATCGCCACCTTTATTTGCCCGAGCAGAGTTAACATCAATTGAAATCAAGGCTTCTGTGGGGTCAATAACTAAGGCACCACCTGAGGGTAACCGTACTTCATGACGAAATGCAGTCTCGATCTGACTTTCTATTTGATAACGGGTGAATAATGGTACTTTATCTTGATAGAGCTTGAATTTTTCCAATTCATGCGGCATAACCATTCGCATAAAGTCATAACCAGTCTGGTAGACTTCAGGTGAATCCACCAATATTTCACCCACATCTTTACGCAAATAGTCGCGTAAGGCACGGATAATGATATTACTTTCCTGATAGACCAAGAATGGGGCTGATCGCTCTTGCGTAGCCTTATCAATGGCTGTCCATAATTGCACTAGATATTCCAAATCCCATTGCAATTCTTCGGCCTGTTTACCAACACCGGCAGTACGAACAATCATGCCCATACCTTCAGGTACATCTAATGATCGTAGCGCTTCTTGTAACTCAGCACGCTCATCACCTTCAATCCGACGTGAAATACCACCAGCACGAGGACTGTTAGGCATCAATACTAAATAACGGCCTGCAAGACTGATAAATGTTGTTAAAGCAGCGCCTTTGTTGCCTCGCTCTTCTTTCTCAACCTGAATAACCAGTTCTTGACCAACCGAAAGTACATCTTGCACATTAATACGGCCAGATTCACCTTCTTTATCTTTCTTTTTTGGTTTGAAATAGCTTTTATCTATTTCTTTTAGTGGTAAGAAACCCTGTTTTTCTGAGCCATAATCAACAAATACAGCTTCCAGACTTGGTTCAACTCGAGTGATTTTTCCTTTATAGATATTG
>QNEY01000005.1 GCA_003645385.1 Gammaproteobacteria bacterium
CCAGGTGGTTCATCAGGTGGTTCTGCGGCTGCAGTTGCGGCCCGATTGGCCCCTATTGCAACAGGTACCGATACTGGTGGTTCTATTCGCCAACCTGCATCGCTATGTAATCTAACTGGTCTAAAACCAACTTATGGTCGTATTTCACGCTATGGCATGATTGCTTTTGCATCCAGTCTTGATCAAGCAGGTCCAATGGCAAATAGCGCTGAAGATGCCGCCTTGTTGCTTAATAAAATGGCAGGCTTTGATGAACGTGATTCCACTAGCATTGAACGTGACGTCCCTGATTACAGTGCAACTTTAAATGATTCACTGGATGGCCTGAAAATTGGTTTGCCAAAAGAATATTTTGGCGAAGGTCTTGATTCAAATGTAGCTGCAACGATTGAAATGGCAGTAAAAACTTACGAATCACTTGGTGCAACTATTAAAGAAATAACATTGCCAAATACAGGCCTTGCAGTACCAACCTATTATGTAGTTGCGCCTGCAGAATGTTCATCAAACTTATCTCGTATGGATGGTGTTCGTTTTGGTCATCGTTGTGATGACCCAAAAGACTTACAAGATCTTTATGAACGCTCACGTGGCGAAGGATTTGGTGATGAAGTCAAACGTCGCATTCTGACTGGTGCTTATGCACTTTCAGCTGGCTATTACGATGCATATTACTTAAAAGCTCAGCAATGCCGACGTTTAATCAGTGATGACTTCCAACAGGCATTTAATGATGTTGATGTCATTATGGGACCAACAGCACCCACCACTGCATTCAATTTGGGCGATAAAACTGATGATCCCGTTGCTATGTATTTAGCAGATATTTATACAATTAGTACAAATCTAGCTGGCTTGCCTGGCATGTCTATTCCAGCAGGCTTTGTTAATGATTTACCCGTTGGGCTTCAAATCATTGGTAATTATTTCGATGAAGCAAGATTACTCAATATTGCTCATCGTTATCAACAAGTAACTGACTGGCATCAACAAATACCAACCAAATATAAATAACAATATAGCTGTAGCGATATTCTTAAATAGTCACTTAATGATAGAGTGTCGTTATACATTGTTCTCAACATAGGATTTCTTTATGAAGGCCTCAGAATTATTTATCCGCAGTCTCGAAAATGAGGGGGTTGAATATATTTTCGGTATTCCAGGTGAGGAAAATCTGGATGTCATGGATGCACTGCTAGATTCCAAAATCCAATTTATTACTACCCGCCATGAACAAGGTGCTGCTTTTATGGCAGATGTATATGGTCGATTAACTGGACAAGCAGGTGTTTGTTTAGCCACATTAGGTCCCGGAGCAACCAACCTGATTACCGGTGTAGCAGATGCCAATATGGATCATGCGCCACTTGTTGCCATTGCGGGTCAAGCTTCAACCAACCGCTTACATAAAGAATCACATCAAGTGCTCGACTTGGAAGCGATGTTCCTGCCCATCACCAAATATGCAACCCGTATTGTTGGACCAGAAGTTATTCCTGAAATTGTTCGCAAAGCGTTTAAAGTTGCGCAAACAGAAAAAACGGGGGCTTGCTTTATCGAGTTTCCAGAAAACATTGCTAAAATGGACGTTGAAGACACACCATTGCGAGTTAAGCATGCTATGCCGCCAGAGCCTGCTGCTGAACAAGTCAAACGTGCTGCTGAACTTATTTCTAACGCTGAAAATCCTATTATTCTTGCTGGTAATGGTGTTGTCCGCGCCAAAGCTTCAAAGGCTTTAGCTGATTTTGCTCAACAACTTGGCATTCCTGTTGCAAATACTTTTATGGCAAAAGGAGTTATACCCTTCCGCCATCCGATGGCATTAGGCAGCGTGGGTTTACAGTCAAATGATTATGCCAACTGTGGGTTTGCCAATGCTGATGTCATCATCTGTGTTGGTTACGATATGGTTGAATACCACCCCTATCTTTGGCATCCATCACGTGATCGCACCATTATTCATATCGATACCACTCATGCTGAGGTTGATGCTCATTACAGTGTAATTTTAGGTGTAATCGGCAATATTAATCACAGCCTGAACCGTATAGCAGCACAAACTGCACCACATCAAGATAACACCATGCGCACCTTACGCGATGGTTTAATCAAGGAGATGAATCAACACCGTGATGATTCAGAGTTTCCAGTTAAACCACAAAAAATCATCTGGGATCTGCGTACCGCTATGGATTTGGAAGATATTGTAATCTGTGATGTTGGTGCTCACAAAATGTGGATGTCACGCATGTTCCGTTGTGAACATCCCAACACCTGTATTATTTCAAATGGTTTTGCCAGTATGGGAATTGCTGTACCCGGAGCCATCGCAGCCAAACTTGCATACCCTGATCGTAAAGTAATTGCCGTAACAGGTGATGCTGGTTTTTTAATGAATTCTCAAGAAATAGAAACTGCAATGCGCCTCAATATCGCCATTGTAATTCTGATCTGGAATGATGCCAGCTATGGATTGATTGAATGGAAACAGAAAAACCAATTCGGTCGCACCAGTAATGTTAAATTCACTAATCCTGATTTTGTTCAGTATGCACAATCTTTCGGTGCTCATGGTGTCAAAATAGAACAGACAGAACAACTGATGCCAGCACTTCAACAAGCCTTGCAACGTGATACCGTAACAATTATCGATTGTCCTGTTGATTATCGTGAAAATCTCAAATTAACTGAGACACTAGGTCAACTAACCCTAGCTAACTAAAACATCCCTTATGAAACTACCTAATCGCCATGCTCTTTTTGCCATTACCTTATTGATTGCCTTATTTGTGATCAACTGGTTGAACAATGATCATCAGAAAAGCATGCCAGAACTGAGTTTCACAACAATTGAGGGTCACCAACACCAGTTAACAGAATATAAAGGAAAACCAATTTTAGTCATTTTCTGGGCAACGGATTGTCCCGGTTGCATTCAAGAGATGCCTGAACTGATCAAGCTATACCATGTCTTTGCTGACTCAGGGCTGACGATGATTGGTGTCGCAATGGCACATGATTCCATCGATCATATTAAAGCCATGAAAATTAAACGACAGATGCCTTATCTTATTACTTGGGATAAAGATGCTCGTATTGCCACAGCCTTTGATAATGTCCGTGTCACCCCCACCCACTTTTTGATTAATCCTGATGGTGATATTGTAATGCGCAAAATAGGGGCCTTAAACTTTAATCGATTGCATGAAAAGCTAGTCAATATGGGACTTGTTCCCGGTTAATCGTAATTTGGCTACACATCCATTTTCAGAAATGGTATTATGCTCGGCTTTGTAGCTTTAGTTGGGCCCTAATTAAGGGATTCCTCAGTAATAACGTTCATCAGAAGTAGGTTCTAAAAATGGCCAGAGTATGTCAGGTAACGGGCAAACGCCCAATGAGTGGTAACAACGTCTCTCATGCTAACAATAAAACAAGACGTCGCTTTCTTCCTAACCTTCACCCACATCGTTTTTGGGTTGAATCAGAAAATCGTTGGGTTAAATTACGTGTCAGCAATCATGGTCTACGTATTATTGATAAAAAAGGCATTGATGTAGTATTAACTGACATTCGTGCTCGTGGCGAAAAAGTCTAGGAGATAGAAAATGCGTGAAAAAATTAAATTAGTCTCATCTGCTGGTACTGGTCATTACTACACCACAGATAAAAACAAACGTACCATGCCTGAAAAACTGGAAATGAAAAAATTCGATCCAGTAGTTCGCAAACACGTTATGTATAAAGAATCTAAGATCAAATCAACAGTCTTTACAAATATAAATGAAGAAACCCGCTATTGCGGGTTTTTTTATGCATTATGATCAGCTATTATCCATAACATGAATGAGGAATTTCTAACTGCAAAGGATCGTTCTTGAATACCACTAGTTATCAAACTACCGTTGCAAGACAACCTATCCTAGATAGGAACTTAAATACCTACGCATATGAATTATTGTATAGAGGTGATTACCAGCCACAACAGGGTATGGATACGGGTGACACGGCAACCAGCCAAGTTATTAGCCATACTTTTGTAGAAGATAACTTTGAAAAAGTAACAGGCAATCACATTGCCTTTTTAAACATGACTCGCAATCTTTTAATGAGTGATGATCCGCTACCATTTTCACCAAAGCATGTCGTCTTAGAAATTTTAGAAGATGTTGCCGCTGATATCGATCTTGTTAATGCAGTAGAAAAACTAGTCGCACAGGGTTACAGAATTGCCTTGGATGATTTTATTTTCGACGAGACTCTCTGGCCCTTAATCCATCTGGCAGAAATCATTAAGATAGATATTCTGGCTCTTAATGAGCAACAACTCCATGAGCACGTCGCTATTTTAGAAAATTCCGATGTTAAGTTATTAGCCGAAAAGGTTGAAACTCAGGAACAATATGAGTTATGTAAACAGCTTGGGTTTCATTATTTTCAGGGTTATTTTTTCAGTAGACCGACCCTTATCAAGGATGCCCCCCTTCCTGGAAATGCACTTAATATATTAAGGATTGTCAGCCGACTGCAAGATCCAAATGTAGATTTTGATGAAATAGAAGAGCTGATCAGTCAGGATCCCAGCTTGAGTTACAAATTGCTTAAGCTACTCAATTCAGCTAGTTTAGCCTTGCCAAAAAAAGTGGATTCTATCAAACGAGCTTTAGTTATTTTAGGCCTTAAATCAGTTAAATCATGGACATCATTAATTGCATTAAGCAATGTAGAATTATCTACACCTGAACTAATGACCATTGCAATGACACGAGCAAAAATGTGCGAACAGCTCTCCGATCACTTTAACTGTGAACAAGATGCTGGTTTTTTGGTGGGTTTGTTTTCTAATCTTGATGCCATGATGAAACATCAAATGGATGAATTGATTGAAAACTTACCACTCACTGAAGATGTTGGGCGTGCATTACTCAACCAGACAGGAAACCTTGGCCATTTATTACAGATTGTTAAGCTCTATGAGTTGGGTTTATGGGACGACATCACTGACTCTCCACTGAATATTGATCAACTTGGTGAAGCCTATATCGATGCAACTGAATGGACAATTAATACCCAAAGTTCATTATATTAGTCAGTACCTCACACTGGCCTGATTCAAATTCACGCCAATGCTTTTAACAGTCTAAAAACAACTTACTTAGTCCACTATCTGACACCGGTTATTATACCAGTGTTCTTATATCTCCTAATACGCTATTATCTAGCTTCAATACTGAGTTGCCCAAACTAAGGAACTATCTTTGAGCACAGACTACAGTCAAATAACTGTTGCAAGACAGCCTATCTTTGATAAAAATCTAAATACCTACGCATATGAATTGCTTTATAGATCACGCCTAGAATCAGACAATATTGAGGCTGATGGTAGTTTTGATGATGTTGCTACCAGCAATGTTATTAGTTACACCTTTATGGATTTTGGTCTCGACCGGGTGGTTGGTAACCGTGTCGCATTTTTGAATATGACGCGTAACTTCCTTATCGACAGTGACCCGCTGCCGATGGTAAAAGATCAGGTTGTCTTAGAAATATTAGAAGATATTATTGTTGATGATGAAGTGGTTGCCGGGGTAAAGAATCTAGTCGAACAGGGCTATAAAATTGCATTAGATGATTTTATCTTTAATGAATCCTGGTGGCCTTTAATTAAGCTTGCTCACATTATCAAGCTTGATATTCTAGCAATCGATGAACAACAGCTAAGACAACATGTTGAAATGTTGAAAAAAGAAGATGTATTGTTGTTAGCGGAAAAAGTCGAAACGCAAGAACAATATGAAATGTGCAAGGAATTAGACTTTGATTTTTACCAAGGCTATTTTTTCACAAAGCCGACGCTTGTTCAGGATGTCACACTTGCGGCAAATCAAGTCAGTATATTAAACCTTCTCACTAAATTACAAAATCCTGGAGTGGAATTTGATGAGATTGAACAGATTGTCAGTACTGATCTTAATTTAAGCTACAAATTACTAAAATTACTAAACTCAGCCGCTGTTGGCTTACCACGAAAAATTGATTCAATTCATCAAGGTCTGGTTATTTTAGGATTCAGAGCAATAAGATCGTGGTCGACATTAATTGCACTGAGCTCGATAAAAACAGATATACCGGAACTAATGACTGTTGGTTTAGTAAGAGCGAAGATGTGCGAACAGATTGCCGATGAGTTTGGCGTCGAAAAAGAAACCGCATTTTTGGTCGGTTTATTTTCTGTACTTGAAGCACTGATGGCTCATCCGATGAGTGAATTACTCACGCTGATACCACTGTCTGATTCAGTTAAAGAAGCATTACTCGATCAATCAGGCGAACTTGGTCCATTATTAAAAACAGTGATGCTCTATGAACAAGGGCTGTGGGATAATATTACTGACTCCCCCCTAGACAAAGAACAACTTAGCACAGCCTATGTTGATGCGGCTTACTGGACAATTAACACCGAGTTATCACAATAATATCCATGTCGAACACTACCTTGCTCAGTGCTAAGTCACTTTCTCGATTTTATGGCTCACAACATGCCGTTAACAATGTCAGTTTTGAAATTCACAAGGGCGAGGTCCTAGGCTTTTTAGGACCTAATGGTGCGGGTAAAAGTACTACCATGAAAATGCTCAGTGGTAATTTAGCACCCGATCGTGGTGAAATCACAATTAATGGTTACGATTTACTAAGCCAGCCCAAACAAGCAAAAGCACAAATTGGGTATTTACCTGAACAACCACCACTTTATAAAGAACTCACTGTAAAAGAATTTTTAATGTTTTGTGCTCAGATCAATCAAATTCCTTCTGCAAAGATCACAAAAGCAGTTAATACCGCCATTGAACGCTGTGGTTTAAATGAGGTAACCAAACGCCTTATTGGTCATTTATCTAAAGGCTATCAACAACGTGTTGGCATTGCCCAAGCAATTATCCATACACCTGCAGTAGTCATTCTTGATGAGCCTACCTCAGGTCTCGATCCCATCCAGATCCGAGAAATTCGTCATTTAATTAGAGATATTGCTGCTGAACATAGTGTAATTTTATCAACCCATATTCTGCCGGAAGTGCAAACATTGTGCGACCGGGTACAGATTATCAATCATGGAAAATTGATCTTCAGTGATACCATCTCAAGCCTAAGCCAACAGATGCAAGCATCCAGTCTAATACTTAGCCTTGATAACCCTCCAGATATTGATCGTTTACAACAATTATCTGGCGTCACTGCAATTGAAGCTATCAGTTCAACTCGTTTCAGACTACATTATCAGCCAGATAATAACCCAACCCAAGATTTACTTACTTATGCGGTGTCAGAACATTGGCAACTGACTGAACTCGCTCCAGAACAACATTCCTTAGAAGATGTTTTTATGAATATCATCCAACAAGAATCATTAACTGATGTGCAGGCTGCCTAGTGTTTACTCTGGCCCGTAATGAACTTTACCGATTATTTTTATCACCACTCGCATGGGTGATACTGGCACTGAGTCAACTTATTCTGGCCTATTTGTTTTTAACGCATATCGATTATTTTATTCAAATTCAGCCCAAAATATCTGCAATACCAGGTGCACCAGGTGTAACAGAACTGATTGCAATGCCATTATTGAGCAATACTGCCACCATCTTATTACTACTTGCCCCTCTTATCACGATGCGACTGATCGCTGAAGACCGTCGCAATGACAGCTTACCTTTGTTGTTATCTGCACCATTATCTATCCACCAAATTGTGCTGGGAAAATATCTAGGGACAGTTAGCTTTTTTATCATCCTTTTATTGCTGATAAGTTTAATGCCTTTATCTCTCGCCCTAGGTAGTGATTTAGACTTTGGATTACTTGCAGCTGGACTATTAGGTTTGTGTTTATTAGTTGCCAGTTTTACCGCTATCGGTTTATATCTATCATCGCTAACAAAACAACCTGCTATCGCAGCTATCAGTACATTTAGCTGCTTGTTTTTACTCTGGATTATTGACTGGGCAGGTAGCACTCAAATGGCATCCGAATCTTCTGGATTATTTAGCTGGTTATCATCGCTACGACACTTTGAACCTTTACTGCAAGGTGAAGTAAACACGAGTGATATTGCCTATTACCTGATCATTATTACAGCTTTTCTAGCCTTAACTATTCGCCGACTTGATTCTGAGCGACTCAACTAACAAAGCTCACATTATTTATGAACATTAATCCAAAAACACAACGACAACTTAAAGTTCAAAACATCATCTTTTATCTCTTGGTGGTTTTTGTTGTCATTTTACTGTCCCAGTTATCACTAAAAACTGATCTCCGAACAGACTGGACAGCAAATAGTCGTCACAGTTTGTCTATTGCCACTACCGATTTTTTAACACAGCTCGACCAAGATATTAATATCCAAGCTTTTATAACTCCAAGTCATGAATATCGTAGTTCACTGGAAAATTTACTCACACGTTATCAAAGCCATAGTGACAAACTAAAAGTCAATTATATCAATCCAGATTTTTCACCAGAGCTTGTTCGCCAATTAAATATCCAACAACAGGGTGAGATGGTTATATCTCTAGGTAAACAGCAACAACATGTTATTGACTTTTCTGAACAATCCCTGACTAACGCACTTATTGCTGTATCTAGGCAGCAAGAGCAATGGTTGGTTTTTATTGAAGGTCATGGTGAACGCAGCCCTCTCCACACAGCTAACTACAATTTGAGCGTCTGGGGTGAACAACTTAAACAAAAAGGGTTTAAAATCCAGCTCTTAAACTTGGTTGAACATAGCCAGATTCCTGCTAATACTGCTGCAGTTATTATTGCCAGCTCTGAACGTGAGTGGTTAGCAGGCGAAATTGATATCATCAAAAACTATATTGCTGATGGTGGTAATTTACTGTGGTTATCTGAGCCAGAAAGTAACCGATACCTGACTAGTCTGGCCGAACAGCTGGGGATAGAATTTATCCCTGGCACAGTTATCGACCCCAATGCTGAAATGCTGGGTATATCTGATCCACAATTTGTTCTTATTACTGATTATGCTAATCATCCAGTGGGTGTTGCTACTTCAGGTGTAACTATATTTCCACAAGCTGTAGCACTAGAAAGTACTATCGAGAATTCTGATTGGCAGTTCCTGCCTTTATTAACCACTCAATCGAATACTTGGAGTAAAACAAACTCCGTTGAACAACAAACAGATCGAACATTAACATTTGAACTTGGTACAGATACTGCCGGCCCACTACATCTGGGCTATTTGTTAACACATATAGATGATGATAATAGTGAAAATGATAGTGAACAACGTATTGCTATCATTGGTGACGGTGATTTTCTATCCAATACCTATATTGGTAATGGGTCCAATCTCGAACTAGGTATTGGTCTAATGAACTGGCTCGCGGGTGATGATAATCTGATCATAATTCCAGTAAAAACGACTATCGACAACCAACTTGAATTAACACAGATGCAGTCATTATTTATTGGGCTTGGTTTTTTAATTATTTTACCAGTATTTCTACTCAGTATTGGCTTCTGGCTGTGGTGGTATAGACGCAAACAATGAAATCAAGTTACTTGAGGAATATCACCCTATTACTGCTGATCATCGGCTTATATTGGTTTAATAATCAGAGTAGTACACCTGTTAATAATAGCGAACGACTCACTGCAATAAATAGTGATGACATACAACTCATCACGATTACTAGATCCAATATTAGTGAGATATCAATAGAAAAAACATCCTCCGGTTGGCAGATCACCCATCCGATCAAAGCAAGAGCGAACAACACACGCATAGCGTTATTATTGGGATTGTTAAATACCTACAGCTATGCTCAACAAGCTGACGACAGTAGTAACAGTATGCTAGCCCAATTTGGCCTGGCACCAGCAAAAGTTAGTCTAAAGCTGAATGACTACATGTTTCAATTTGGTGATAGAGAAACAATCAGCAAACATCGTTATGTTTTACATGATGACATTATTCATTTAATTGACGATCAGGTCACTGCACTGCTCAATGCTAATGTGATAAGTTTTATTGATAACAGACTTATTCTATCGAGTAACATCATCAATAAATTAGAATTACCTATTCTAAGTGCTGATATGACATTAAGTGATGCTACTGTAACAATTGAAAATAACGACGGCCACTGGCAAAGTGATAGCCAGCTCAAACAAGAATCAGCCGTTGATCTCACAATACTTGTGGATGCTTGGCAACAGGCCTATGCATTGCAAGTACAACCGATAAACATCGATACTCAACAAACAGTTATACCGAGCTATCACGTAAAAGTTTGGTACCAAAATCAGGATATGCCAGCTGAATTGGAATTACAACTCACTGATCATGCCTTGTTCATTATTGATTGTTCTCAACAACTAAAGTATCAATTTCCTCGGGCCTTAGTTCTACAGCTACTACCTATGACTATAGGCGCAAAATTATAATGCCAGAATTACCTGAGGTCGAGACAACCCGTAGTGGTATAGAGCCCTATCTCAAAGAGGCTACAATCACAGACGTTACCATTCGGAATTTTTCATTTCGTTGGCCTATAGAACCTGATCTTGCAGTCACACTCAAAAACCAAACATTTCAACACATTAAACGTAGAGGAAAGTATTTACTGTTTCAGTGTGATTCTGGCACATTAATTATCCATCTTGGTATGTCTGGTAGACTGCGAGTATTAGCCATTGATGATCACATTGATCCAGAGAAGCACGATCATGTTGATATCGAACTGGATAATGGGCATCTTTTAAGATATACCGACCCCCGCCGTTTTGGTGCAATTTTATGGACTTCAGAGCCCATTGAACAACACCATTTACTATCGCATCTGGGACCGGAACCGTTAACCAAACTATTTAATGCTAATTATTTATGGCAGAAAAGTCGGTCACGACGGTGTAGTATCAAAACTTTGATTATGAATGGCAAGATCGTTGTTGGTGTTGGAAATATTTATGCAAACGAAGCCTTATTTCTATCCGGTATTTTCCCTAAAACAATCGCTAATCAACTAACGCTCGAACAATGCACAACACTTGTAGATGAAATAAAGAGCGTATTAGTACACGCTATTGTAGCGGGTGGTACTACCTTAAAAGATTTCAGGAAAAACGATGGAAAACCGGGGTATTTTGCCCAAGAACTTAATGTCTATGGCAGGAAAGATAAAGCATGCTTCCATTGCGGAAGTGCCATACAACATTATAAAGAAACACAGAGGGCTACATATTATTGCCCTCTGTGTCAGAATTCTATCTAGCTAACTACAGTTACTTCTTCTGCTTGCCAGCCTTTATCACCTTTAGTGACGGTAAACTCAACTTGTTGACCTTCATCTAATGATTTAAATCCATCACCTTGGATTGCACGGAAGTGAACGAATACATCATCACCATCTTCACGTTCTAAAAATCCAAAACCCTTAGCAGCATCAAACCACTTTACACTTCCTGTTACTTTTTCAGACATACAAAATTACTCTTAATTTAAAAATTTTAACGTGGTGATATTTATAAACCACCTAATACAGCTATTGAAAAATAGTTCTATAGCTACCAGTAAAAAACTGGTTTCGGTACACTAACAGGATAATAATCAGATAGCAACTAATACAAGATTAGTCTGTTAAACTTATTATACGTCAATGACATAGCCTTTATCTGTTATCACAAAACTGACACATTATGATCTTACGAAACTGGCTAATTATTCTGCTTGGAAAAGAATTCTGCCATTAGAACAATTTCATCTGACGTGTAGCCGGATGCGTGATGAAACATAACTGTTGACGGTCTTTCTCCGCTGGTAAACTCTTTCATTTGTTCAATAAAATGCAATTCACTCAGACCCGCTAATTTAGGTGTACCACCTACACTATGACCATTGGTACCATGACAGGCGGCACAAGATGAGACCAATAAATCTACATTTCTAACTTCTGCTGCTGATACTGTTACCATTAGCAGGCAACATAATAAACTGACAAAAAACATAATCCCGCGCATGATTAATACCTTAAACTGAGTCAATTATTGTAGGGCACTCCATTAAGCCTACGCTATAATATAACACCATACATAATTAAAATGATTTCCCATGTCTGAACTATTACAACTAGAAGGCGTTATTCCCGATGAATCTGCCGGGTTACGCCTAGATCAAGCTTTGGCACAACTGTTCCCTGAATTTTCGCGCGGTCGAATAACCAAATGGATCAAAGCTGGCGAAGTTTCTGTTGATGAACAACAATTCCGTCCTCGAGATTCTGTTGCGGGTGGCGAACATATTGTCATTGCTGCTCATGTTGAAGTTGTAGATGACACGTGGACAGCTGAAGCAATACAACTCGATATTATTCACGAAGATGACGATGTAATAATCATCAATAAACCAGCTGGTATGGTAGTTCACCCAGGTGCAGGAAATCATCAAGGTACATTGGTTAACGCATTATTACACCATGCACCTCAACTAGAAACTATCCCTCGTGCCGGAATTGTACACCGCATTGATAAAGGTACAACCGGCTTATTAATGATTGCTAAAACATTACAAGCTCACAACTCACTTGTTAATCAACTGCAAGAACATACTGTATTACGTGAATATCAAGCCATTGCAATGGGTGTGATGACAGCAGGTGGCACTGTCGATGAACCGGTTGGACGACACCCTGTTGATCGTAAACGTCAGGCAGTCATTGGATCAGGCAAGCATGCCATCACCCATTATCGGGTTGAACATCGCTATCGAGCACATACTCATATCCGTTGTAAACTCGAAACAGGGCGTACTCATCAAATTCGAGTACATATGGCTCATATACGTTACCCATTGTTAGGTGATCCTGTTTATGGTGGTCGAATACGACTCCCAAAAGGTGCTAGTGAACAAACTATAGAAACTTTACAAGGTTTTCGAAGGCAAGCATTACATGCTGGCTTATTAGGTTTTATTCATCCTGCAACAGAACAGGAAGTCTCATGGCAAATTGATTTGCCAGCAGATATGCAACAGATGCTTGAAACATTAGCTCAAGATCAAAAAGAAAATAGTTAAACATTATTATTTTAGCAAGCAATAACGTTAGACATAAAAAGGGGCTGGTTACTAAATAATCAGCCCCTTTTTTGTTTTCTAGCTAAAAGCTATATTACTTCTTCTTCTTAGCTTCTTCACGTTCTTTTGTTTCTTTAATTACTTCTTCAGCCACATTACGCGGGCAAGGGCTGTAGTGTAAGAACTCCATTGAGAACTGACCACGACCTGATGTCATTGTACGAAGTGAACCGATATAACCAAACATTTCACTCAATGGGACTTCACCATTAATACGAACGCCTGATACACCTGAATCTTGTGATTTGATCATGCCACGACGACGGTTAAGATCGCCAATAACATCACCAACATGATCCTCTGGTGTAAACACATCCACTTTCATGATAGGTTCCATCAACTGCGGACCCGCTTGTGGCATAGATTGACGATATGCTGCCATCGCTGCTAATTCAAATGCTACTGCTGATGAATCAACCGCATGGAAAGCACCATCAAACAATGTCACTTTAAAGTCTAAACATGGGAAACCCGCTAATACACCACGTTCTTTCATTTTCTTAAAGCCAGCTTCAACAGCAGACCAGAATTCACGTGGTACGCTACCACCAGTAACAGTTGATTCAAATTCAAAACCTGTACCTGGCTCACCTGGCTCAATGATGTATTCAATCTTACCGAATTGACCAGAACCACCCGATTGTTTCTTGTGGGTGTATGAATCTTCAATCCGTTTAGTGATCGTTTCACGGTAAGCTACTTGAGGTGCACCTACTGTTACTTCAACACCATGAGTACGTTTTAAGATATCGACTTTGATATCCAAATGTAACTCACCCATGCCTTTGATGATTGTTTCGCCACTTTCTTGATCGGTTTCAACACGGAATGAAGGATCTTCTTTAATCATTTTTCCGATAGCGATACCCATTTTCTCAGTACTCGCTTTATCAATCGGTGAAATCGCAATTGAGATAACTGGATCTGGGAATACCATTGGCTCTAATGTTGTTGGGTGTTTAGGATCACATAATGTGTGACCTGTCTGCACATCCTTCATACCTACAACAGCGATGATATCACCCGCTTGTGCAGTATTTAATTCATTACGATCATCAGCATGCATTTCTACCATTCGGCCGACACGTTCAGTTTTTCCTGTAAACGAGTTAAGAACGCTATCACCTTTATTTAATATACCTGAGTAAATCCGGATAAAGGTTAAAGCACCAAAACGGTCATCCATAATTTTGAATGCTAACGCACGAAATGGACCATCAGTTGAAACGATTGCAAACTCACCTGTTTCATTACCTTCTTCATCAACTTCTGGTTGTGGTTTAACTTCTGTTGGATCAGGTAAGTAATCAACAACCGCATCCAATATCATTTGTACACCTTTGTCTTTAAAGGCACTACCACAGTATGTTGGGAAGAAATCCATTGTTAATGTACCTTTACGGATACATTTTTTGAGATCTTCAATTGAAGGCTCTTCACCTTCAAGGTATTTTTCCATTAAGTCATCGTCTTGCTCAAGTGCAGTTTCGACTAACATTTCACGGTATTCTTCGATTTGATCAGCCATCTCTGCAGGTGGCTCTTCAATACGGAAGTCCATAGTGTCTTTTTCGTTATCCCATATCCACGCTTTACGTGTTAATAGGTCAACACAGCCGATGAAATCATCTTCAATACCGATTGGAAGAACCATCACTAGAGGGTTAGCACCCAATACGTCTTTAACTTGCTTAACAACACGGAAGAAATCTGCGCCGATACGATCTAGTTTATTAACAAAAATAATACGAGATACTTCCGAGTCATTCGCATAACGCCAGTTAGTTTCTGATTGAGGTTCTACACCACCGCTACCACAGAAAACACCAACACCACCATCTAACACTTTAAGTGAACGATATACTTCAATTGTGAAATCTACGTGACCCGGAGTATCGATAACGTTTAAACGATGTCCATCCCACTCACATGTCGTTGCCGCTGATTGAATGGTTATTCCACGTTCAGCTTCTTGATCCATGAAATCCATTGTTGATTCACCATCATGAACTTCACCGACTTTATGAATCTTACCAGTCAGTTTTAAGATACGCTCTGTCGTAGTGGTCTTACCCGCATCTACATGCGCGAAGATACCGATATTTCTATACTTGGATAAATCTGCAGCCATTGTCCTGTCTCTAAAATTAAGATTAATAGTAATTTACGTGTGTATTAACCCAACAATTTTACACTACTTTTTTATCCAGTGCATCTATAAAGAAGATTTAGAATAGGGGACTCTGCAGAAGTTGACGGACTATGTGCTATTTCAGCTTTGCAGTCATTGGTAGCCACTGATAACGGTAGATAACACCAGGAATAGCTAACACCAGAAATAGGCAGAAAGTAGTGACAAAGAATTCCCAGCTTTGGGGGTATATTTCACCAGAAAACTGTATTTCCACGCCAATGGCTATCAATAAGCTAGCAAAATAAAATACCACTAGTTCGATCAATCTGACAAATACTGATTTGATTGAACTTATTGGAAATACTAGAAAAACACGCTCAGTTAACCACGGTAAATTCGCGATAATTAAAAACAATAAAATCAGTGCTGTTGGTGACATTACAAAAAAATATTATGCAAAAACAGCAACACAAATTGCCATTAACGAACCCGGGAACACTCCTAAGGCAAATACTGCCAGTGCATTTGCACTAATCATAACTCGCATATCTGCTGGCGCTTCAAGCTTATGTTGTTCCACCGGCTGATCAAAGTACATCACTTTGATTATTCTCAAATAATAAAATGCGCCAATCACCGACATTAATACAGCCACAATAGCCACTGATATTAAGTTGATATCTACAACCGCTTTAATCACTGTTAGCTTGGCATAAAAACCGACTAATGGGGGTATGCCTGCCATTGAGAACATCAGAATCAACATCATCAAAGCATACCAAGGATTTCGCTCACTCAAGCCTTTATAGTCATCAATAGTATCAGCCTCAAATCCTTGACGACTCAATAGGATGATCATGCCAAAACCACCCAAACTCATTAGCGAATAGACTAAGGCATAAAACATTGCAGCAGCATAACCCTCTTGGCTGCCTGACAAGATCCCTAGCAAAATAAAACCAACATGTGAAATCGTAGAATAGGCTAGCATGCGTTTTAAATTAGTTTGAGCAATAGCAACCACATTACCAATAATCATTGATAATACAGATAGCATGATCAACATGCCTTGCCAGTGCTGATGTACGTCACCAAGCCCATCAACAAGTAAGCGAATAGCCATTGCAAAGGCTGCAATTTTAGGTGCTGTTGCAATAAACAATGTCACTGCCGTTGGTGCACCATGGTAGACATCTGGCAACCACATATGAAAAGGTACTGCGCCTAACTTAAAGCCGATACCAATAATCAAAAAGACCAGACCAAAACTTAGTACCGTATTGTCCACACCACCGGTTTGGATCACTTCTGCAATAGTGGCAATGGATAAGCTTCCTATTACACCATAAATAATCGACATTCCATACAACAACATACCTGAAGCAATAGCACCCAAAATAAAGTATTTCATTGCCGCTTCTGTCGCCACACTTGAATCTCGATGCATAGCAACCATTGCATACATACACAATGACATCAGTTCAAGTCCGAGGTACAAAGTCAGAAAGTGGTAGGCAGAAACCATCACCATCATACCCAAGGTAGCAAATACTGCTAACACATAATATTCGCCTTTAAATAAGGCTCGTGCCTTCAGGTAGCTCGTTGAATATAACAAGACGGCTATATTAATTAAACAGATAGTGAGTTTTAATACATCACTGAAAGCATCTTTAATATAGGTGCCATCAAATGTTAGGCCTCCGCTAGCTTCCATGCCTTGATAAATCAATATGGCTGTAATCGCTAAGGTTAGTTGGCTTAAACCATAAGCTGTACTTGCACCATTCTTTCCTAAAAATGCAACAACCAATAGAATTACACAGGCCATGGTCAACATGAACATTTCTGGCAATGCAAAAGACATATTTACAACTTCAAATATCATAATAGTATTAAATCTTTGATTGTGAAATTTGGGTTAACAAATGTTCAACCGAGGCATGCATCACCTCAGTAATAGGTGCAGGCCAAAGTCCTATCACCAAAACAATGACAGCCAATGAGGCCAACATCAAAAATTCGCGACGGTTGATATCGGTCAGCTGAGCAACATTATCATTTGCTACCTCACCAAACATGACTCGTTTAACCATCCACAGCGTGTATGCAGCACCTAATATCAATGTGGTTGCTGCAAAGAAGGCATACCAGAAGTTAGCTTGGAATGCTGCCAATATCACCATGAACTCACCCACAAAACCTGATGTACCCGGCAAGCCAGCATTAGCCATCGCAAAAAATACTGCAAAGCCGCCAAATATCGGCATCGTATTAATCACGCCACCATAAGCACTAATTTCGCGAGTATGCATCCGGTCATATAAAACTCCGACACTCAGGAACATGGCAGCAGCAATAAAACCATGTGAAATCATTTGTATCATCGCACCTTCAATAGCAAGAACTGCCCCGCTACCTGTGGCTGAATTAGCAAAGATCCTGAATACAATGAATAAACCTAAAGTCACAAAACCCATATGAGCAATACTTGAATAAGCAATGAGTTTCTTCAAATCAGATTGAGCTAGTGCCACAAAGCCAATATAAACTACTGCTGTCAAGGATAAACCAATCACCAGCCAATCCAGTGCCATGCTTGCATCAGGTGTAATCGGTAAAGCAAACCGGATCAAACCATAGCCACCAATTTTCAATGTGATTGCAGCCAGAATTACTGAACCACCTGTTGGTGCTTCAACGTGGGCATCAGGTAACCATGTGTGTACCGGCCACATCGGTACTTTAACTGCAAAGGCAATCAAAAAGGCCAAGAACAAATAGATTTGTTCCTGCATTGTTAAGCTGACTTTATGAAAGTCCAGAATCGAAAAACTACCTGCGACATGGTGTAAATACAATAACGCTAACAGTAAAAATACTGATCCAAACAAAGTATATAGGAAGAACTTAATCGTAGCGTAAACGCGGTTTGGCCCACCCCAAATACCGATAACCAAAAATAGTGGTATCAACATCGCTTCGAAAAACACATAAAACAATATCGCATCCAATGATGAAAATACGGCAATCATCAATCCTTCCATAATCAAGAAGGCCGCCATATATTGGCTAACACGATGCTGAATTACTTCCCAGCCTGCCACCACGACAATCAAAGTGGAAAATGCAGTCAATATGATCAATGGCATTGAGAAACCGTCAACACCTAATGAATAATTAATATTGTACGTTGCAATCCAGGAAGCCTGCTCTGCAAACTGCATTTGATAGCTTGCATTATCAAAGCCAGTATACAAGCCCAAAGATAGCAACAATGTAAGTACTGCAATGATTAATGATAATGGACGAGCTAATGAATTCTTGTCGCCATTGATCAATACAGCAATACCACCGAAAACAGGTAACCAGATAAGTAAACTTAATAAAGGTAAATCAGTAAACATTTTTTCTGTCTTTATCCTCTACTAGACTACAAAATAAGTAAGTAATAACCATAAACCTATGATCATCGCAAAAGCATAATGGTATAAATAACCAGATTGAACATGTCGTGCTACTTTGGAAACTATACCAACAGTTTTGGCAGTACCATTAACTACAACACCATCAATTATAGTTTGGTCACCTACTTTCCATAACAGCTGCCCTATCATGCGTGACCCACCTGCAAAGACTTTTTGATTAAAGTCATCAAAATAATATTTATTATCCAACAGCCTATATAACCACTGGAATCGCTGTTGTATTTTGGCAGGCAGTTCTGGTCTAATCATATATAAATAATAAGCAGTTGCTACACCGGCCATTGCTAACCAAAATGGTAATTGCATCATGCCATGTAGCATAAAACCAATTACACCATGATATTCTTCTGCTACATGAGCCAAAACATCATGCTCAGCATGGACGATGATCGCATTACCAAAGAAGTCACCAAACACCATCGAACCAATAAGGTAACCTACCACAACAGAAGGAATAGCCAATAGAATCAATGGCACAGTCACCACTGCCGGTGATTCATGCGGTGCATGTCCACCATGAGTATCAAAGCGTTCTTTACCGTGGAAGACCAAGAAAAATAGTCTAAAACTATATAAGGCAGTGATAAATA